>JBKJQC010000511.1:0-15112 GCA_046593995.1 Polyangiales bacterium | reverse complement strand
AAGATGAAGGACATGATCGTGCAGATCGTGACGAGCGAGCCGTTCCGCATGCGTCGGCCGGCACTCGCCAGCGAAGGTTCGGGAGGTGCGCTGTGAGCGGTGGACGAAAAGATGGTCGGATGTCGCGTCGTTGGTTCCTCGGTGGCGCCGGTGCAGTGATCGCGCTGCCGCTCCTCGAAGCCGCGTTGCCGCGCGTCGTACGCGCAGAGCCGGTCCCGACGCCCAAGCGGATCCTCGCGTGGTACGTGCCCTGCGGCATGCACATGCCCACCTGGACGCCGGCGAACGTCGGTGACCTCGTGCTCTCGCCGACGCTCTCGCCGCTCGTGAACGTGAAGGATCGGATCAACATCCTCACGGGTCTGCAGAACCTCCCGGCGCGCCCCGATGGTCCGGGCGATCACGCGTCCGGCACCGGCGCGTTCCTCACGAACGCGCACCCGTTCAAGACCGAAGGGGACGGGATCCGGAACGGCATCTCGATGGACCAGGTCGCGGCAAAAGCGCTCGAGGCGCAGACCAAGATCGCGTCGATGCAGCTCGGCACCGACGGCGGCGGCGGCACCGGCGGGTGCGACTCGGGGTACTCGTGCGCCTACGCGCGCAACATCTCGTGGGCCTCGCCGACCCAGCCCCTCCCGAAGAGCACGAGCCCCGCGGTCGTCTTCGACCAGCTGTTCGCCGGCTTCGACCCGAAGGCGACGCTCGCCGAACAGGCCCGCCGTCTCAAGTACAAGAAGAGCGTCCTCGACTACTCGCTCGCAGAGGCGACTTCGCTCAAGGCGAAGCTCGGTGTCAACGACGGCCTCAAGCTCGATCAGTACCTCGACGGCATCCGCGAGGTGGAGAAGAAGATCCAGGCGCCGATGGCGACCTGCATGCAGCCGACGAAGCCGGGCGCCGACTATCCCTTCGAAGCGAAGGTGAAGATGATGAGCGACCTGATGGTGCTGGCGTTCCAGTGCGATCAGACGCGCGTCATCTCGTTCATGATGGGCAACGCCGGCTCGAACCGCGTCTACGACAACCTCGGCATCGCCGATGGCCACCACACCATCTCACACCACGGCGGGACCCAGGCGAACTTCGACAAGCTGAAGAAGATCGATCGCTACGAGGTGACGTTGTTCGCGTACCTGCTCGAGAAGATGAACGGCATCACCGAGCAGAACGGCATGACGATGCTCGACAACTCCCTCGTCTTCTTCTCGAGCGAGATCGAGGACGGCGACTCCCATCGCCACACGAACATGCCGATCATCCTCGCGGGTCGCGCGGGCGGGGCCATCAAGGCGAACCGGCACCTCAAGTTCGCGCCGACGTCGGTCGGCAACCTCTTCACGTCGGTGCTGAACGCGACCGGCGTCGCGAACGACAAGTTCGGCGACGGGACCGGGCCGCTCGCGGGCCTGATCGGCTGAGCGCTCTCCGTCGAGGAGCGCGCGCAGCCTGCCCGAGGCGCCTCCGCCGGGAACGGAATGCCCGGGCGGGCCCCGCGACGAGCGATGCACTAGAGTTCGCGCCATGACGTGTGGCGAGCGATCCCTCGCGCGCGGCGTGGAGGAGTGTCATGCGTTCTTCGCTTTCCGGTGGTCTGCTCATCGCGCTCGGGCTCGCGCTCTTTGCGATCGGCTGCGGCAGCTCCACGTCGGCATCGGTGTTCAACGAGCCGGAGACCGGCGAGCGTGACGACGCGGCCTCCGACGGAGTCACGGCCGACGTGGTGAGCGACGGATCGATCGACGACACCGCTCCGCTGGACGACGCGGCGAGCGACACGACGACGAAGTCCGATTCCGCGATCGACTCCGCCGGCGGCATGTGCAGCGGTGGCGCCACCGGCATGGAGGCGTGCGGTCGTTGCGGCAACCGCGTGCGCGTCTGCAACTCCGACGGGACCTGGTCGCAGTGGAGCGGCTGCAATGGCGAGACCGGCGTCTGCACCGCCGGCGAGAAGCAGACGACGGCATGCACCGATGGAGGCACGCGCTCGCGTACCTGCAGCGCGATCTGCGCGTGGGGCGCCTATGGCGTGTGCGAGGGGGTGCCGATCTGCACGTCGGGCGCGACCGAGGAGCAGGCCTGCGGCACGAAGTGCGGGAAGCAGGTCCGCGTGTGCGGCGCGAACGGGTGGTCCGACTGGAGCACCTGCGGCAGCGAAGGCGTCTGCAGCTCCGGCGCGACGGAGACCGAGGCCTGCGTCGGCGGCGGCATGCGCTCGCGAACCTGCTCGAGCGCGTGCGCGTGGGGTGCCTTCGGCAATTGTCCCGTCGTGACGACCCAGCCGGAGCTGTGGCTCGCGACGATCGGCTCGACCGGATCGAGCGCTGCGGGCATCACCGTGGAGCGGATCAAGATCTCGGACGAGACGTTGGTCTCCACGATCGCGCTCCCCACCACGCCGGCCAGCGGACAGAACGCCATCACGCTCACCGGCTCGATCGAGACGGAAGGGCAGCTCGCGCGCTCGCGCGACAAACGCTTCGTCACGCTGATCGGGTACGGCGCCGCCGTCGGGAGCGCGACCCCGAACGCCAGCGGCGGCTTCCCGCGCATCATCGCGCGCATGGACGCGAGCGGCGCGTTCGATACCTCGACCTCTACCACCGCGCTGAGCAACACGACCTCGCGCGCGGCGATCACGCTCGACGGCAGCGCCTACTGGATCTTCGGGTCGGGCGGGACGCATCGGATCACGCACGGGACCACCGGGGCCGGCACCGCGATCAGCGCCGACTCGACGCGGCACGCGCAGTTCGTCGGAGACCAGCTATGGGTCACCAAGTGGACGCAGAGCGGTCCGAACGGCGTCTTCTCGTGGTCGCCCGCTCCCACCGCGGCGGCGACGCCCTTCTCGGTCGTCGACACGACGGCGGGATCGGCGAGCGTCGCGTTGCCCTGCGGCATGCTGGTGGTGTCCCTCGGAGGGTTCGGCATCGACCGCATGTACGTCGCGGACGATCGCACGCAGGGTGCCGGCGGTGGCCTCCAGATCTGGAAGAAGAGCACGCTGGGTGGCTGGTCGCCCGCGGGTATCGTCGCCGTGCCCGACGGCGAATACGTGCGGCACGTGACCGGTTTCGTGCGCAGCGGCACCGTCTTCCTGTATGCCACGACCAGCGCCCCGACGACGGCGCCTAGCTCGCGACTCGTCGCGCTCACGGACGATGGGGTCAACATGCCCACCATGCGCACCATCAAAATCGCGCCCGCGAACCGACGCTACCGCGGCGTTTCGCTCGGCGCGGAGTGACGCAGTGCTCCTCCACCCGCCACGTCGATGAGGGCAATAGGTCGGACAACTGAGCCGTGTGGCTGTACGGCGAACTTTTTTGGAGGCTCGCGAGCAACCAACGGTGGGCACGTGTCGACCTACTTGGGTCGCGGCATCTTCTGCCGTATTGACCCGAGGTTCCATGCGCTACCAAGCCGTCGTTGTCGCCATCGTCCTACTGGGTGCGTCCGCGCGCGGCGAAGCGCAGCCGAATCAGCAGCAGTACAAGGCGGCCGTCAAGCTCGAGGTGGCGGGTGACTTGGTGGGTGCGCTCGCAGGATTCGAGACGATTCCTTCGGAGCAGCGTGACTACAACACGAAGCTGCACATCGCCGGCTGCAAGAAGAAGCTGGGACGCCTCAAGGCGGCCGAGAAGGATTACGAAGCGATCGCGAAGGATACCAAGGCGGACGCGGCGACCGTCGAGACCGCTGAAAGCGACCTCGCCGACGTGCGCGCTCGGATTCCGAAGATCCGCATCCGTATGACCGCTGCCACCGCAGGTGTAGTCGTCACCGTTGACGGTGACGCGGTCACTCCTCCGGTGGAGTATCGGGTCGATCCCGGAGAGCACGAGGTTCTCGCGAAGCGAGGCGGTGCGATCGTCTACGAGCGGCGCGTCACATTGCCGGAGAGCGCGGGCGTCGAGGTCGTGATCGAGGCGGGCACCGGTGCTGCGGCTGGAACTGCGCCGCCGCCCCCGCCAGCAGCCGTGTCGGATGTCGCGACAGATGCGAAGCCCCGCGGATCAGCCGTGGGTCCGCTCCCGTTCTATATCGGCGGCGGCGTGTTCGCGGTAGGCGCGGCGGTCAGCTTCGCGGTGGCGATGTCTTCGAAGGACACCGTCGCCACGAACTGCGGGAGTCAACACTCGTTGACCTGCGATGTCGATGCGGCCGGCGGTCGTAGCTTACGCACTTGGGAAACGCTGGGGTGGGTTTCCGGCGGCCTCACGCTTGCGAGCATCGGCATCGGGATCGTGCTCCACGTTCGGGGTCAACGAAGCACGCCGAGCCATACTGCCCTCGTTCGGCCGAGCGCCGGCGAGATGAACGGCGTCGTGCTTGAGGGGTGGTTCTGATGCCCCCCGCGATCCGCGTCGCGAGCGGTTGGTGTATGCACGACCGGGACGTTTCTCGCATGCGAGCGCCGGCATTGACCGCGTTCGTAACGGTCCTGACGATGCTCCTGATGCTCCTCAGTGGGTGCGTCGATCTTGCCTACCCGACTGAGTGCGGACTGCACCCCGAGCGCTGCTGCGATCTCCACCCCGAGCACCCCGCGTGTTTGGGCGTCGACGCGAGTACGGCCGACACCTCCTTCGATGCTCCGCTCGAGGCGAGCGGCGATGTGGACGCCACCGATGACTCGAGGGACATTCCTACCGACGTGACGCTGCAGGCCGACTCGACGATATCGTCGACGGACGCCGGAGATTCAGGCTACGCGGATGCCTCGATTGATCACCCCGTCGATTCGTCAGTGCCCACAGACGAGTCGGGGTCTGATGCCGACGCGGATGTGAGCCCTGACGGTCGCGATGTGTCTGTCGATGGTAACGCGGTAACCGATATCGCCACGGATTCGACTGATGATTCAGGTGATTCAGGTGATTCAGGTGTCATCGAGCCGCCATCCTGCACTGGCGCTCTGGCATGCGGCAGCGATAGCTGCTGCGCTACCCTTCTTCTGGCTGGTGGGACTTTCCAGCGAAGCTTCGACTGGGACAACTACACAGATCCTCAGTATGTCGCGACCATCAGCGATTTCCGGCTGGACAAGTACGAAATTACCGTAGGGCGCTTTCGCAAATTCGTGAACGCGGTCGTAGCTGGGTGGAGTCCCCCGCTGGGTTCCGGCAAGCACACGCACCTAAGCGGCGGCAAGGGTCTCGTCGTCGGCTCGGGGCCGAGCTACGAGTCGGGCTGGAACGGCTCGTGGACCGCACTGAGTTTGCCGACGTCGAAGTCGGCGTGGGAGGGTGGCAGCTACCTCGCATGTGACGCGAACTACCAAACGTGGACGCCTATCACTGGCTCGAACGAGAACAAGCCAATCAACTGTATCACATGGTATCAGGCGTACGCCTTCTGCATCTGGGACGGTGGGTTTCTGCCCTCTGAGGCGGAGTGGAATTACGCCGCGGCCAACGGTGTGGATCAGGATGTCTATCCGTGGGGCTCGATGAACCCAGGTGCGGATACGTCACTCGCAATCTATGGGTGCTATTTCAATGGCACGGGAACCTGCAGCGGTGCGCAGAACATCGCCACTGTGGGCAGCGCACCATCGGGCAACGGTAGGAAGTGGCACCATGCCGATCTAGCGGGAAATGTCGCGGAGTGGACCTTCGACCTGCATTCGACCTATCCGCTGCCCTGCGACAACTGTGCTAGCACTTCTGGCCTAAACCGGGTGGTTCGGGGTGGGACGTTTAACCTCGGCGCGTCTTACCTCCGTAATGGCGACCGCCAATACATCGAGCCGTCGAATCGCGCTCTCACCGTCGGCGCTCGATGTGCGCGGAGCTCGTGAGGCGACCGCTCGCCTGGCAACTCGACAGTCCAGTGCGCGTCGTCGTGTCTCATTGCATTCTGCGGCATGTTTCTAGTTTGGCGCAGACCAGCGTCGTGCGCGCAGCTTCACACTCCCATATGACTACGCATGTAAAACCCATCGCGCGAAGCGCCGCAATTGCCCGAGCGTCACGCGCTTGATTTGCCATGAACTTCGCTAACCAGAACTCCCGGTTGCGACGGGGCGTTGTGGTACGCGAACACCCATTGTGCCGATGCCAAAAGCACCCGTGCACGAACACCGCCCATTTTCGCTTCCGGTTCGCGACGTCGGGCGAACCGGGAAGGTCGCGGTTACGGGTGCGGTAGTGCAAGCCGAGTTGCCGCGCAGCGGCGCGCACCGCAAGCTCCGCCGTCGTTCCGTGTTGGCGGATTCCCGCCATCCGTTTGGACGTCGCAGCATCAACTTCGAGTTCGGTCGAGCGCCTCAACCACCAAACTATACCGCTCTCGCGGATTCCTTCGCGGCGCCGACGTCTTCCATCACCGCGAGGTGACGGCGCAGCGTCTCGAGGAACCGCGGCGGGAAGCGCAGCGCACCCGTGGACGTGCGCGACAGGAACCCGCGCGTTGCTCTCGCGGAGCTCGCGGAGAGCATCGCAGCGGGAAACTGCAGCCACTCTTCGAGCGGCGCGCAGGCGATCCGCCTGGGGAACGCGGAAACGTCCGCCGCGTGACGTCCGTGTCCAACGTTCCATGCGGCGCGCGGCCACGCACCCGTGCGGTTCAGCGGCCGCCCCGCCGCCTCGCGGCCCGCGACGGACGGTCGCCGAAGTCTCTCGCCAAGCCAAGCAGCCATGTCCACCGTGACGGCGTTGCCAACGAGCTTCCAGCGATGCCCAGCGCGCGCGACGCGCGTGGCAGCTGCCGTCCAGTCGACGTCGAACCCTTGCATGCGCTCGGCGTCGCGGATGTCCGGCGTGACCACCCGCCCGTCCGGTAGGACGATCGCCGGAGGCGATGGGATGCCGATCGACGAACCGCCCTTGAGCGTCGGGACCGCGTCGACCGCCCAGCCGAGCCCGCGGACGCCCTCGGTCCAGTAGAAGCCACACGATCGGCGACCGACGGCGTCGGCCTCGATGACGGTCTCACCGGAGTCTTCGGTGAACAGGACGTCGCGTGGGTCGCCGTCGAGCGTGGCAACGAAGACGACGCGCTCACGCCGCTGTGGAACGCCGAACGACCGCGAGTCGATGACGCGGTACGCCCACTTGTAGCCGAGGTCCTCGATGGCCTCGACGATCACTTCCATCGCTCGGCCGCGCGACAGCTGCAGCATGAACGGGACGTTCTCGAGAACGACCTGCGGTACCCGCTGCGTGCGAAGGAGCCGGAAGACCTCGCCGACTAGCCCGGAGCGCGAACCTTCGATGCCGACGGTTTTCCCGGCCTGGCTCAGGTCCTGACAAGGGAATCCGCCCACCAAGAGGTCCGTGTTCCTCGGCAGCGACTTCAGCGTGCAGACGTCATCGTGCACGTAGAGACTCGGGAACTGGTCCGCGAGCACCTCGCGAGCACCGGGCTCGATCTCGCAGAGCATCGATGTGACGTGACCGGCCTTCGCGAGACCCAGCTCGAAGCCACCGACTCCGGCGAAGAGGCCGACGACGTTCAGCGCTCCGCGGTCCACTCCCTCCGCTGGACGGATCGCCGGTACGGCCTTCAGTGCCAGCTGTCCGTTCGGGCGAGGGCTGCGGGGCGAGCTTGCCATGCTGAGCATCTGCACCGTGCCCATGCTCCGGGTCCTGGTCAACAGGTTCGTCTGGAGCCGGCCAGTGTATGTCCGGACCGCCCGGCACCGGTCGCGTCAAACCGCGAGTGCCCGCAACCGGTCGGCCGCAGCGCGGAGCCGCTTGCGCAGATCGTCCGGTTCCCCATCCGGGTCGACGGAGATGACCGTGATCGCCGGACCGCCGTTGCGCACGATCACGACGTCGTCCTGGGCGGCGGCGTAGATCAACGCTCCGCGCGCAAGCCGGAGCGCCTGGCAGTAAGCAGCGACCTGGTAGACGTCGTCGTTACGCGGCGCCACGACGGCCTTGTACTTCACGTCGATCACCAGACGTGCGACACCGCTCGAATCTCGCCACACCACGTCGGGAAGCAGCTGGAGACGGTTGCCTTCGTCGAACCAGAGGCCGCGCGGCTTCCGAGACCACCGCGACGTCGGCTCGCTGATGGCTTCGCGCAGGCCTTCCGCAATGAAGTCCTCGAAGAGCGCGTTCATGTCGACGAGCATCGCGATGCTGTCGACGGTACCGTCGCGCATCTCCACGGAGCCATTGCGCAGTACGACCGATGCAAGCGCGGTCGCGGCCGCGTAGCGGTGGAAGCGCCGGTCGTTCGAGGGAACGGAGGGCGTCGCGCGCGTACGGTCGTCGCGCACGTCGGCCAAACGCTGCCGCAGCGACGCCAATCGCGCACGGGCAGCCTGCGAGCCCGCGCGCGTGGCGAGCAACATGGTCGCGGCAGCCAGCAGGTGACGGTTCGCAGGGTTGTCGGGCGTGAACTCGTCGTACTCGCAGTCGAGCGGCGGAAACACGCCGAACCTGCGAGCCCCGAGGTTCAACCAGTCGACGCGCCCTCGCGGCGCCGGGAGGTCATCTCGCACGAGCTCGTACGTGCTCACGGGTCCGTCCCGAAGCGCTGTGCTCAGTGCCTCGGCGTACGTGACGACCATCGCGGAGAGCGCGTCGGGCTCCTCGCCCGCGAGCGTCGCACCTCCGAACTTCGGGCCGCCGAGCGAGAACCCGAGCAGAAAGAACAGACGCCGTATCGAGAGCTTCGGCTCGATGATGACCCGCGTGCTTCGCCCGGCGAGCGTGCCGACGACCTCACTCGCCTCCACGTCGAACTTGTCGTCGGGGCGCGCGAGAACCCGGATCCGCGCACGCGGGTCGGCCAGCAGGGCGACTTCGCGGGCGTCGAGGGCGACACCACGCAGCGTCCCGTGTTCGCGCAAGCGGATGACGCGCTGCACGTCCGTCAGCCCGCGCGGAGGCGACTCAGCTCCAACTCGGCGAGCTCCCCTTCCCTGCCGAAGAACTGATCCTCGATGCTCGGGAGCACGCCGTTCCGCCAGATGCGGTCGATCGTCGCATCGTCGAGATCATCGCGCATGAAGTAGCTGGGGCCGATCTGCGCGTGGCGGTCGAGCCGCGCGTTCGCCCGGTCGACGACGTCGGCCAGCCAGTCAAGGCCGCTGCCCGCGTACCGCGCGGCGAGGAACCTTCGGAGCATGCCTGCCACCGGAGCTCGATCCGGGTACATCGCGATGAAGTCGAAGCGCCGACGTAGGGCCTGGTCGAGCCCGACGACGGAACGGTCGGCGGTGTTCATCGTGCCGATCAGGGCGAGGTTGGCCGGCAACGAGAAGCGCTCGTCCGCCGAGTACATCAGACGTACATCAGACCAATCGATTCATCACGGTACTCGAGCAGGAAGTACAGCTCTCCGAAGACCTTCGGGAGGTTCGCGCGGTTGGCCTCGTCGATGACGAGAACCGCGTGCTCCTTGGGGAACGTGCGAGCGCGGTCGGCGAGCCGGCGCAACGGCCCGGCGCGTTTCTCGAGCGCCAGTCCTTGGGCGCCCATCGCTGGCCGATAGCCTTCGAAGAAATCCTCGTAGCCGTAGCTCGGATGCATCTGCACGAACGCCGACATTTCCTCCCGCTGAACCAGGAGCCGCGCCAGACGGCGAGCCAAGAACGTCTTTCCAGTCCCCGGTGGGCCGTAGAGGATCACCGCCCTACCCCGCGCGTCGCCCGCGCGATCTCGCGTCGTCAGAGCCTCGACCAGCTCACGCAGCCAGCTCGTCGGCTCGATGAACAGTTCCCGCGCGAGAGCATCGAGGTCGATCGTGGGTGGCGTGGGTGGCGCCGACTTCGGCTTGGCTGCGCGCTCCTCGCGCGCCAGCAAGGGAACGTCCACAGGCCTCGCGCGTGCATCTGGGAACGATGCGCGGCACTTCGCGAATGCTTCGGAGTCCTGGGGGCCGATGACGTACTCGACCTGCGGGGCCGCGCCGTCCGCGACCACGCAGGCGACGATCACCTGCAGGCGGGGCGCCCACGCGACGACTCGGGCGAGCTTGTCCACGAACGACGAGCCGTCGCGGGTGGTCTGCTCGAACGACTCGGGCGCGAGCAACAAAAGGCCCTCGGGCATGTGGACCAGCGCTTGGCCAACGCGCGCCGTGAATTGCTGGCGGAGGCTACTGAGGTAGGTCGTCTCGACCTTCAGGCCCAAGGCGCGGAGAAACCAGGCTTCCAGCGGCCCGTAGTCATCCAGCTTCGCCTGCTGCTGGAAAGAACGAGGAATTCGTCCGCGTCACGTGTCGGATAGGACAAGGTCCGTGCAGTCTGGCCCTACTGAAGCGCGCGGTAAACTCATCAGCGAGCAACCCCCTACCATCACGGGCGCGGCAGGCGCCTTGGGTCTGGAATCGCCGCGTCGGAGCGACCCAGCGCCCGCAGCATCGCCAACGCCTGCGGCGACCTGAGATGACGCCGGGCGACATGCGATTCGTCGAACTGCGCTCTTGCCGGTGAGGACGAGGTCATCGTGTCGTCGCACGAAGTCGAGGCGTGCGAGTTCCATGACGAAGCTCTTGTCGGGGGTCGCCAAGTCCCAATCGAAGGCGTCAAGCGCCTTGTGCTCGGGTAGTCTGCTGGCTGTCGCCCCGACGCCGCGCACGATCAAGGTCGCTCCGACGGGTACGCGCTATCGCGGCGTCTCGCTCGGCGCCGAGTGATCACACGCGTCCTTCGCGACGCAGCTTGATCCAGTGCGCTTCGGCGGCGGCCCGCGCGATGGGCCAGAGGTGCATCGGCGTGTCGTCGTACGCGAGCGGGACGATCTCGCTGATCGAGGGCTCGCGCCCGAGCTCGCGCTTCTTCGCCTCGACGGCGGCGAGCACCTTCCCCTCGCGCTTCAGGCGGTGCTCGACGTAGTAGCGGAGGATCGCGCGCGGATCGTCGAGCGGCTCACCGTGCGCCGGCAGGAGCAGCGTGGTCGCGAGCGCGTCGAGCCGGCGGAGCTGCACGAGGTACTCGGCCATGTCGCCACCGTCGTCGGGCGGGATCAGGATGGTGCTGCCATTCGCGACCATGTCGCCCGCGATCAGCGTCTTGCCGTCGCGATCGTGGAGGCAGATGTGGCCAGGAGCGTGACCCGGCGTGTGCAGCGCGAACCACGTCCGATGGTCGTCGAGCACGAGCGGTTGGCCGTCGACGAGCGTGCGCGTCACGACCCCGTCGAGGCCGCCCGGGTAGAGCTGGGAGAGCCGCGCGAAGGTCTCCTCGTGCGCGAGCAGGGGGACATCCATCCCGCCGAGGGAGAGCGCGCGCGCGAACTCGGAGGCGGCGCTCGCGTGGTCGATGTGGTGATGGGTCGCGAGCACGCCCACGATCCGCCGTCCTTCGGTGGCCAGGCCGCGCGCCCACGCGAGCCACTCCGCGCGCTCGTCGGGGTAGGGCGTGGCCGGCTCGACGAGGAGGACGTCGCGTCCTCCGACGAGCGCGTACGTGTTGGTGTGCGTGGCGGGCGGCAGCGTCGGCGTGCGGACGGGGAACAGCTCGACCCCGGGCGCGAGCCGCCGCGGTCGAATCACCTCGGCACCTCGACGACCTCACCCGTCTCCTTGATCACGACGCGCCGACCGCCGCCGAGGCCGGTGAAGCGCGAGAGCGTGAGCGCCCCGTTCGGCCAGCGGACCTCGATCGCGGCCGGCGCGCAGCTCGCTCCGAGCCCGAAGGTGAGCGAGGTGTCGTGCTGCATGCCGAAGTGGCCGTAGCCCCCCTGGAGCTCCTTGGTGATCGCGCGCGGTGCACCCCCGTTCGCGGGCGTCCCTGCGACCACGACCTTCACGCGGGCGCCGATGCCGGTCTTGTTCGCTCCGCCCGCGCCCTTCCCCTCGAGCCCGATCTGCAGGTAGCCGCGCTTCGTCGCGCCATCGTTGACGAGGTTCTCGTAGAAGTGGACCTCGTTTCCGTTCGGGTAGATCTTCGCGCAGTCGCGCGCCATCGACGAGCCCACGATCACGTCGAGATCACCGTCGCGATCGAAGTCGGCGACGACGAGACCGACCGCGCAGGGGTGTTGGAGACCGATCGACTTCCCGATCTCCTCGAACGTTCCCGGCGCGTCGGGCTTCTGGCGGTAGACGAGCGAGTCGTTCCCCGGATAGTCGCTCGCGCCGACGATCAGATCGTCGTAGCCGTCGAGGTCGAGATCTGCGTTCGCGACCATGATCCCACCTTCGTTCCAGTCGGTCATCTCGTGCGGCCACTCGAGCCCGGTGGCGGTGCGCCCGGGACGCGCGAAGTGGATCGCCGGTTCGCCACCGGAGATGCTGTCGTTCACCAGGAGCTCCGACCCGTCGCTCGAGTCACCGATGTGCCAGTGCTTGATCTCGGCGCTGTAGAGATCGGGCTTCCCGTCGCCGTTCAGATCGCCGCACGTCGTCGTGAAGGTGTTGCCGTTGTTGCGCCACGGCTTCGCGTCGGTCGGCGACCACGCGTTGCTGCACTGGAGCGCGGGCTCTTCCGCCTCGCAGCTGCCGGTGGTCTTGCAGTAGCAGCGATAGAACTCGTTGTCGGTGTAGTCGATGTTCGAGTCGCCGGCGTATCCCGAAGGCTGGCCCATCTCTGCGAAGGAGCCGCCCGCCCCGAACCCTGCGTGCTTGTAGAGCAGGTTCCACTGGCGTCCGTAGGCAGACACCATCAGCTCGGGCATGCCGTCGTCGTCGAGATCGCACGACGTGACGCCATACGCGGGCCGGTGATTCTTCCCCTGGTCGTACCCGGTGCTCTGCGTCTCGAGCCCCGAGCCCGGGGTCGCGTCGGTGAAGGTCCCGTCGCCCTTCCCCTTGAAGAGTCGCGCCTGCGTGCCGATCGCGCTCGCGCCGTAGGCTCTGTACCAATACCCGACGAACAGATCGATCACGCCGTCGTGATCGGCGTCGACGAACGTCGCGCTCGACGTCGGCGGGAGCTCGCTCGGCACCGTCTGCACGGAGCTCTTGGGCGCGAGGGTGAACTTCCCCTTCCCGTCGTTGAGGAGGATCTCGTTGCGATCGAGCGTGTCGTTCTCGGGCTTCGTCGAGTCGACGTAGGTGCCGGAGAACAGATCGAGATCGCCGTCGTTGTCGACGTCGGCCGCGATCGCGAGCTGGGTGGAGCGGAGCTTCCCTTCCGCCGGCTTCGCGCCCTCGCGCACTTGCCCGATGTTGCTCGATGCGGTCTCGTCGACGAAGGTGCGGCCGCCACCCGGCTTCGGGCGGTTCATCAGCACGCGCACGAGTCGCGACTTCTCCGGCACCGTGGGATCGCTGCGGCCGAGCGTGCCCGACTGCACGAGCAGATCGGGGTATCCGTCGCGATCGAGATCGACGGCCTGCAGATGGTTGCCGTACACCGCTTCGAGCCCCCAACCGGGCGTGCGTCGCTCGAACTTCAGCGCGGCCTCGCCCGTGGCGCCGCATGCGGGCGCGAGGTTCAGCTTCGTCGGTGCCGGTCCGGGCCCGAGGAGCTCGAGCGCGGGATCCTTCGCGGCCGTCGCTTCGGTGCTCTTCGAGGAGCACGCTGCGACCGACGCGAGGACGAAGAGGTGAAGCCTGATCTGCGAGAGAGCGCGCATGCGTCGCGAAGGATAGCGCTCCCGCGCAGGATGGCTCGGGCTGCGGCGCCTGCGCATGGCGAGAAGCGGCTACCATGCGCGTTCGATGAGGCCGTTCGTGCTCGCCGCTGCTCTGTTCGTCGCGACCTCCGGGTGCGCGGTGGGGGACGATTCCGGGGGCGGAACTGGCGGCAAGCGCGACGCCGACGGGAGCGGTGACGATGCAGTCTCGGGCGACACGAGCGCGGTCGTGGACGGGAGCGCTTCGACGGACGCCAGTCCGGAGGCGCCGACCGGCTCGTTCGTGGTCGTCGAGGTCGCGCTCGGTGGGAGCCACACCTGCGCACGCCTCGCGGATGGCACCATGAAGTGCTGGGGCGCGAACGCCTCCGGCCAGCTCGGCGACGGCACGAAGGTGGCCCATCCGACGCCGACCGCGCTCGCTGCGATCACCGCCGCCGCGCGGATCGGCCTCGGGAAAGATCACGGGTGTGTGGGGCTCGTGGGGGAGACCGCGCGCTGCTTCGGCGAGAACGGCGGCGGGCAGCTCGGGAACGGCGCGACGGTCGACAGCCCCACCCCGATCGATCCGGGGCTGACCGGCGCCGTCGAGATCGCCGGCGGAGACGCGCACACGTGCGCGCGGTTCAACGACGGTCTCGTGCGCTGCTTCGGCGCGAACGCTTCGGGGCAGCTCGGCGACGGGACGATCATCGGCAAGCCGAAGCCCGTCGCAGTGATGGGCGTCGCCTCCGCCGCCGAAGTCGACGTCGGCGCGGCGTTCTCCTGTGCGCGCATCGCGGACGGCACCGTGAAGTGCTGGGGCGACTCCGCGCTCGGGCAGCTCGGCGACGGCACGCGGACGTCACGCGGGACGGCAGCCGCGGTCACCGGCGTCGCGAACGCATCGGCGATCGCGATCGGCCGCGCACACGCGTGCGCAGCGATCGGCACGGGCTCGATGAGCAGCGTGAAGTGTTGGGGCGACAACGCAACCGGGCAGCTCGGCGACGGAACGACGATCGCGCGCCTGACTCCCGTGACCATCATGGGTCTGACCGACATCGCCGAGATCGCCGCCGGCGACGATCACACGTGCGTCCGTCAGACCATCGGCACCGTGAAGTGCTGGGGCGGCGGCGCGAAGGGACAGCTCGGGAACGGCACCACCGCGAACGCCTCCGTGCCCACCCCGATCCCGACCCTGTCCGGCGTCGTGCAGCTCGCCCTCGGCGGCGGCCACTCGTGCGCGAGGCTCGCGAGCAGCCAGCTCCTCTGCTGGGGCGCGAACGACTCCGGACAGCTCGGAGACGGCACCACGACGCAGCAGACCGTCCCCACCGCGGTGAAGCCTTAGCTGCGCTGACGCGCGGCTGGAAATTGCCCTCCCCCGCCCCCTCCCGAAGCTGGGAGGGGCTCCTTCCGACGCACGTCATCGTGGCCCGCGTGGCTCGGACCGCGCGCGCGACGGTCGTGCGCAGCCCCTCTCCTCACGGCTCGTCGGACGCGATTCGAGCTCCGCGAGCGCGACCGATCATCGCATCTGCATAACCACACTATTCGTCCGGGCAACGTTCAATCAGCGGCTGTCCACGAGCGGATGCACGAACGCGCGGAAGCAAGCTCACTACCCCACCTGGCGT
>JBKJQC010001224.1:0-8190 GCA_046593995.1 Polyangiales bacterium | reverse complement strand
GCAGCTCGATTTGCGAATAGTCCGCGCTCAGCAGGACATGACCCGGCTCGGCGATGAACGCGTCGCGGATCTTGCGCCCGATCTCGGTGCGGATCGGGATGTTCTGCAGGTTCGGGTCGACGGACGAGAGCCGACCCGTCGCGGCGACGTGCTGCTGGAACGTCGTGTGGATGCGACCGGTCTTCGGCGAGACGAGCTTCGGGAGCGCGTCGAGGTACGTCCCCTTGAGCTTCTGCAGCACGCGGTGCTCGAGGATGACGAGCGGGAGTGGGTGCTTGTCGCCGAGCTCCTCGAGGACGTCGGCGTCGGTCGAGCGCGAGGTCTTGGTGCGCTTGATCACCGGGAGACGGAGATCGTCGAAGAGCACCTGCTCGACCTGCTTCGGTGAGCCGCAGTTGAAGTCGCGCGCGATCTGGTCGGCGTCGGCGCGCGAGACGAGCGCCTCACGAACGTGGCCGCGGGCGCGCTCCTCGATCTCTTTCAGCTGCGCGTCGACGTCGGTCGCGAGCGCCTTCATCCGCGAGAGATCGATCTTGATCCCGGCGAGCTCGACGTCGGCGAGCACCTCGGTGAGCGGGATCTCGACCTCGCGGAGGAGCTTTGAAAGCCCCGCGACCTCGATGCGCTCGGCGTGCTTCTCGGCCAGCTCACGCGCGATGTCGGGGATCTCCGCGCCATAGCTCGTCGCGTCTTCGACGACCACTTCGTCGAAGGGGAGCTGATGGCCGCGCCGGAGCGCGTCCTTGTGCGTGATCTTGTCGTACGACGTCATCTGCACGGAGAGCTCGCTGTTCGCGAGATCCTTGAGGGCGTTCGGGACCTCGGGGTCGAGCAGGTACGTCGAGAGCAGCGTGTCGAAGGCGAGGCCGCGGAGCGCGACACCCTCGTTGCGGAAGACCTCGAGCGCGAACTTCAGGTCGTGGCCGACCTTGCCGATGGAGGCGTCCTCGAGGAGCGGCCCCAGGACGGCGCGGAAGTCGTCGACCGTGACCTGGGAAGGCGCCCCCAGATACCGGTGCAGGAAGGGGATGTAGAACCCCTTCCCCGGCTCGATCGCGACGCCGACGCCGCACAGCTTGGCCTCGACCGCGCGCGGCGACGTCGCCTCGACGTGCACCGACAGCTTCGCGTTCGCATCGGCGGCAAGCACCTCGCGCGCGCGGGCGGCGAACGCCTCGAGGTCGGCACGACTCAGAATCGACTTGTAATCACGGGTGACCGGCCCCCGCACGTCGATCTGATCGACGAGCCGGAGGTACTCGAGGTCGAAGAAGATCTTCCGCAGCTCGAGGGCCGCTTCTCCGCGCGGCGGCGTGTAGCGGAGGTGCTCGAGCTCGGTCTCGACCTCCTCGTCGTCCTTGAGCGTGACGAGCCGCTGCGAGATGAGCGCGTCGTCCTTGTGCGCGAGGAGCGCCTCGCGGAGCTTCGGCCGCTTGATCTTGTCGATGTTGTCGTAGATCCCCTCGACGGTGCCGTACGCGTTGATCAGCTCCGCGGCGGTCTTCGGTCCGACGCTCGGGACGCCGGGTACGTTGTCGCTCGAGTCTCCCATCAGCGCGAGGACGTCGCGGACCTTGAGCGGCGGTACGCCGAACTTCTCGGTCACCTCGGGGACGCCGTAGACCTTGTTGCGCATCGTCTCGAAGAGGACGAGGCGCTCGTCGACGAGCTGCATCAGATCCTTGTCCGACGCGACGACGACGACCTTCATGTCGGGGTGGACGCGGCGGACCTTCATCGCGAGCGACGCGATCAGATCGTCGGCCTCGATGCCCTCCTTGCGATAGATCGGGATGCGGTACGCACGGGCGATCTGCTCGCAGCGCGCCATCTGTGACGACAGATCGTCGGGCGGGGCGCCGCGGGTCGCCTTGTAGCGCGCGTCGATCTGCATGCGGAAGGACGAGGCCCGGCGGCTGTCCATCGCGATGGCGAGGTAGGCCGGCTTCCGCTCGCGGATGAGCAGATTGAGCATCTGCGTCGTGCCGTAGACCGCGTGGGTCGGCTCCCCTTTCGAGTTCGAGAGCGGCCCGATCGCGTGGTACGCGCGAAACACGTAGCCCGAGAGGTCGATGACGTAGAACGCGTTCGGATCGCCGGGCGGCGGGAGCGGCGTGCCGGTGGGCTCGGGCACCCCCGTGCGTGAGGGGCCGGAACGAGAAGGTGCCGAGCGCGACGGCATCGTGCGGGTGGTCGGGCGCGCCATTTCTCCCGCTCGTAGCACAGGCGCCCCGAGTTCGTGACGGAACGCCGGCCGCGCACCCAAGACTCATCCGATACGAGCCTTCGCCGCCACGAGCGCTCGCGTCATCCGCCTCTGCTGCACCGCGGGTCGAAGCCCACGGCACGACAGATCGCGGCTTCCCGAACTCTTTCGAGGAGCTCATCATGAACGCTCGTGGCATCGCTCCGTCCGCCGTCCTCGCTCTGGCCCTCACCTCCGCGTGCATCGCCCCTGCCTGCATCGATCGCCCGGTGGTGCCGATCGACGCGCGCACCGACCGCGTCTCCATCACGCCGCTGCGCGTGACCAAGGTCGACAAGGTCGATCTCCTCATCGTGGTCGACAACTCGTCGAGCATGAAGGACAAGCAGGCAGAGCTCGGACGACGCATCCCCGAGCTGATCTCCGCGCTCACGACGCCGAGCGTGGATCCGAAGACAGGGCGCACCACGAGCGTCGCCGACATCCACGTCGGCGTGATCACCTCGTCGCTCGGTTCGTACGGAACGGGCGTGTGCAGCCCCGCGCGCTACGGCGTGCGGCAGGACGACGGAGCGCACCTCCTCCCCCGCGTGAACGAGGCCCCCGGCAGCGGCGGGTTCGTCGTCGACGGGAACGGCACGCCGATCCGCGCCACGTGCCCTGCGCCACAGCCCGGGAAGCCTCTCACGTGGGCCGCGGAGCCCGGAGGAGACGCGCGCTTCGTCGGCGCCGCGGGCGCGCTCGAGCTGCAGGCCGCGACGTCGTGCGTCGTCGAGTCGGCCGAGCAAGATGGCTGCGGGTACGAGGCGACGTGGGAGGCGATTTACCGCTTCCTCGTCGAGCCTTCGCCCTACCTCACGGCCGCCGCGAGCTGCACGAGCTCGTCGCAGACCAGCGAGAGCTGCACCGGCGGCATCGCGCAGACCGGCCGCGACACCGCGCTCCTCGCGCAGCGCGCCGCCTTCCTCCGTGACGACTCGCTCCTCGCGGTCATCGTGCTCAGCGACGAGAACGACTTCTCGCTGAAGCCCACGGCGGACCACTACCTCCCGTGGTCGTCGTCGCGCGGGACGATGGCGCGCGCGCTGCCGGGGTGCACGAACGTCCCCGACGATCTGGAGCCGGACGATGCCGCGGGGCACGCGCTCCTGAAGACGACCTACGGTTGCGCGAGCTGCGCCACCGATCCGAGCGCGCCGGGGTGCAGCGCGCCGTGGTCACCGCTCACGGCGTCCGTGAACGGGGACATCGACGGCTTCAACCTGCGCGGCTTCCACCAGGTGCAGCGCTACGGGCGCAGCTTCCTCTGGTCTCGGCAGCGCTACGTCGACGCGTTCACCCAGACCGAGATCGTCGGCGCCGACGGAAAGCTCGCGCCGAACCCCATTTTTCGCGGCGGACGCAGCCAAGATCTCGTCGTGGTCGCAGGGATCGTCGGGGTCCCGAAGCACCTCGTATCGGGCGCCGACGGCGCGCCGAAGTCGCTCGATGCGGCGGCGTGGGAGAAGATCGTGTCGCCCGATCTCGCGAAGCGCGATCCGCACATGATCGAGTCCATCGCGCCGCGGACGGGCATCGCGAAGTACCAGGGCGATCGCTCGATCGATGCGGTGAACGGCGGCGATCGCGACGTGCCCGACGGCGACGACCTGCAGTACGCCTGCATCGCGCCACGCGCGAACGGCACCTCCGGCGGCGACGCATGCTCCGGCCCGACCCCGAGCCCGCTCTGCGAGGGGACGAGCCAGACGTACTTCAAGGCGTTCCCCGGCCTCCGTCACCTGCGCATCCTGAAGGAGCTCGGAGCGAGCGGGTTCGTCGCCTCGATCTGCAGCGAGAGCTATCGCCCGGCCATCCGCGGCATCGTCGACAAGATCAAGGTCGCCGTCGTCGGGCAGTGCATCAAGAGCGACCTCACCGCCGACGCGACCGGCAACGTGAGCTGTCTCATCGTCGAGGCGATGGCCGACTCCGCGGTCGAGGGGGAGTCGCGCTGCGAGGACATCGGTCCGTCGTACTGCACGCCCGGTGCGACGCCGTGCCGTCGCGAAGGGAGCGACTACCCGCCGATCTCGGCGGAGGCCGCCGCGGCGCAGCTCACGTTGCCGATCCCGGCGAAGGGGCCCGACGGGATCACGCGACCCACGGCGACGACCGCGATCGCGATCGACGGCAACGTCTACGCGAAGACCATCGACGGCAAGAAGCACCTCGTGTGCGAGATGCTGCAGCTCGCGGGCGATCGAGTCCCGGCGGCGGAGACGACCGCGTGTCAGCACGATCCGAGCTACGTCCCGACGAACGGCGGCGGCTGGTGCTACACGCAGGATCCCGCGGTGATCGGCGACCACTGCGCGAAGAACGGCTCGCCGGGCAGCGTGCGCTTCTTCGGCGACGCGCCGAAGAACGGCTCCGACGTCTTCACGCTCTGCCTCGGTGGATGAGACGCGCTGAGGCGCTTTCCACGGCACTCCACACTCGCTATGGGAGCTGAGATGCGTGCAAGACGGATGAGTGCGGGCGTCGTGTTCGTGGCGGCAGCGGCGCTCACGGACGTCGCGGGCTGCGGCTCGAAGGTCGACGCGAGGCCGGTCATCCCCGGCGGCAGCCGCATCGTGAACCCGATTGGGCCTCGGATCACGCGCATCGACGGGAAACGTGATCCTCGAAGGCGAGGACCACAAGAAGCACCTCACGTGCGAGCTGCTCCAGCTCGCGGGCGGTCGCGTGGACCAGGCGACCACCGACGCGTGCATCAACGATCCCGCGTTCCAACCGCCGGCCGGTCAGGGCGGTTGGTGTTTCTCGCAGGTGCGCGAAGTGGTCGGCGAGACGTGCATTGCGAAGAAGGCGCTGAGCACGATCCGGTACTTCGGTGCCGCGGTGCCCATGCCCGGCGCGGAGATCTTCCGCCTGAAAGGCTCGTGACGCGAGCTCGACACGAGAGCAGTGATCACACTTCGACGCGCGTCGTTTCGACACGATCGCTGCCGTCCGCGTGCATCGAAGCGGACGGGGGGCGTCGAAGCCATGTTGGAGACCCGCGACGACGAGAAGAGCGCGAGCAAGCCGCGCGAGGAGAGCGGCGTACCGACGCGCGTCTGTGCGACCGCGTCGAAGGCCGTCGCCGTGATCGAGGACGACGTGGTGCTGCGCACCGCGATCTGCGATGCGCTCCGTGACGCTGGCCTCGAGCCACATCCGGCCAGCACGCTCCCGAACGCGCGCAAGATCCTCGGGCTCATCCACCCTTGCGCGATCGTGCTCGATCTGCGGCTCGAGGGGGGTGAGGGCTTGCCGCTCGTGAAGGAGATGGCGGGCGAGGGCGTCGAGGTGCCCATCGTCATCATCTCCGCCGATCTCGGGCTCCTGCGCGAGCACCCGCCGGATCCGCGGATGCTCGTGCTCCGCAAGCCCTTCGAGCTCGATCACCTCGTCGACGCCGTGCTCGCCGCGATCGTGACCTAGCAGCGCGCGAACGATCCTCGCGGAGGCAACCGTCGACGCGGTGGGTCATCCGACGCCTCGCTCCGAGGTAGAGCCCTGATGAACGATTTGTTCGCGCTCGGCGAGCTCGTGGCCGACACGTACGAGATCCGGAAGCTGCTCGGCTCCGGCGGCATGGGGCAGGTCTTCGAGGCGCACGATCGGACGATCGGTCGCGAGGTCGCGCTCAAAGCCCATTGGAACTCGGGGACGAAGATCCCGAAATCGGTGAGCACGAGCCGGTTGCGCGGTGCGAGCATCACGTTGGCGGGCTTCGATCACGCGGAGTCGGCCGTCGCGCTCGGGACGGCGGAGTACATGGCGCCCGAGGCGATCGCGCGGACGGTCTCGCGCGGTGGCGCCTATCTCGTCGACGTCTACGCGTTCGGGGTCCTCGCCTTCGAGCTTCTCTGCGGACGGCGACCGTTCCACGGGCGCACCCTCCAGGAGATCCTCGAGAAACAGCTCTACGAGCCGGCGCCGTCGGTTCGATCCATGCGGTCGGACCTGCCGGTGGAGATCGCCGACCTGATCGACGCGACGCTCCATACGCTCCATGAGGAGGCCGGCGAGAAGGAGGCCGGCGAGCGTCCGCCGACGATGGAGAGCATCGGCGCCACACTCCGCAGCCCACGAATCGCGCGCGGTGGCGCTCCTCCACGGCGCGGCGGTCTTCGTGCCGGGGCCTGAGGCCTTCGCGCTGCCAACGGCGATGACGGGGTGCCACCGATGTTGGCACCCACGGCTCTGAAAACTCGGCGAACCCGCCCCTCGGCGCTGGCACGTGCCTCGCTCCAGCGGGACCTGGGCGTGGCGGCGCCCCGCGCAGTCCACCACGTGATTGTGGTAGGCTGCCGGCACTTTTGATTCGCGTAGTTCGCTGAATACCTGCGCATCGAGACCTGGAGGAGACCCATTCCATGAGTGAGCACCAGCAGAAGACTCCCCGACGTGGTCGCCGAATTTCCTGGGCGACGCAGCGCCTCGCCGGCGCCGCCCTCGGCCTCGGGACTTCCGTCGCCCTCTTCGGCGGCAGCTCGATGGGGTGTCTCGATCGTCCGGTCGTCCCGATCATCCCCGGCGGCAGCGGCATCATCGCCACCAAGATCCGCGTCACGCGCATCGACAAAGTCGACCTCCTCATCGTCGTCGACAACTCGATCTCGATGGCCGACAAGCAGTCGGAGCTCTCGCGCCGCATGCCCGAGCTGATCGCGGCGCTCACGGATCCGACGCCGGATCCGAAGACGGGCAAGCCCGCGAACGTCCTCGACATGCACGTCGGCGTCATCACGTCGTCGCTCGGCTCGCACGGAACGAGTGCGTGCTCGCCGGAAGCCGGCGCGCCGAAGCAGAACGACGACAAGGGGTGGCTCCTCCCGCGCGCCGGCGAGACGCTGAGCGGCGGCTACCAGGTCGCCACGCCGACGTCCGAGCCCACCGCTGCGGCCTGCCCCGCCGTCGCTGCGGCCTCGCCCCTCTCCTGGGTCTTCGACCCCGCCAAGGAGGCGCAGTTCAAGGGCACCGCCGGCGCGACCTCGCTCCAGGTCGCGACCGCGTGCACCGTGGCCAACTCGAAGGAGAGCGGCTGCGGCTACGAGGAAACGTGGGAGGCGATGTACCACTTCCTCATCGACCCGGCGCCGTACACCTCGGCGAAGGTCACCTGCATGTTCGGCGTCAGCGGCGACTCGTGCGGCAACAACAAGATCGAGGTCACCGGCCTCGATCAAGAAGTCCTCAACCAGCGCGCGGCCTTCCTCCGCGCGGACTCGCTCGTCGCCGTCATCGTCCTCTCCGACGAGAACGACTTCTCGCTCAAGCCTGCAGGCCTCAACTGGCTCCCCTGGGGCTACGGCAAAGGGGCGATGCAAAAGGGGTGGAACAAGTGCAAGGAGGTTCCGGACGACTTCGAGCCGGAGAGCGGCGCCGAGTTCGGCGAGCTCCACACGAAGTACGGCTGCTTCTCCTGCTTCGAGGACGGTAGCGATCCGAACTGCGCCGCGCCGTGGGCGGCCGATCCGGTCAACAACGACGTCGACGGGCGTAACCTCCGCGGGTTCCACCAGGTCCAGCGCTATGGCTACAACTTCCTCTGGAGCCGTCAGCGCTACGTCGACGCCTTCACGAAGGCGCAGGTCGTCGGGTCCGACGGCAAGCTCGGACCGAACCCGCTCTTCAAGGACGGCGTCCGCACGTCGGACCTCATCGTCGTCGCGACGATCGTCGGCGTTCCCAAGAGCCTCCTCGAGGACGGCGGCACCCTGAAGACGCAGCCGCTCGCGGCCGACGTCTGGGACAAGATCGTCGGCCCGATCGCGACGCGCGATCCGCACATGGTCGAGTCGATCGGCCCGCGCGCCGGCGTCATGCCGTTCGCCGGTGACCGCGGCATCGACCCGGTCAACGGCGGCGATCGCACCGTCAGCGACGGCGACGACCTGCAGTACGCCTGCATCGCCCCGCGCTCCACCAGCGCCTCGGGCCAAGATTGCATG
>JBKJQC010000057.1:0-5404 GCA_046593995.1 Polyangiales bacterium | reverse complement strand
TCGAGGTGCCGGGCTGATCACTGGACGGCGATCACGCGTCCCTGCACGTCGTAGATCCGAACGATCGCTTCTCCGATCTCGACGCGCGGCTCGTCGTCGAGCGTGGGGATGCCTTCGTCACTCACGCCACTCAGGCCCGAAGACGGCGGAGTGAGCACGGCCTCTGCGACGTACCCATTCGACGCGGGCACCTTCGCCGGCTCGTCCGAGACGGCACCTGCGAGCGTTGCGAGGACGATCCATCGGAACAGGGACATTGGAGTTTTCCTCTGTCGCTGGACTAAGCAATGGGCGGACCGCACGAAATTCACCGCAATTCATGCGATTGCATCGTCCGCGCGCGTCGCCTCGATCTACCGCCGTCACGTCGGCGAGACGCTGATGTTGCGAAGCCTCACGCGTCAGGGCGCGCAGCAGCGGATGCCGATGTGATCGTCGAAGTGCTGGCGCGGTTGGGTCACCGTGAAGGGCTCGACGAACGCGCACTGGAGGAACGCGGAGTCGGTCGCGGGGTCGTGGCCGAAGAAGCCGCCGCGCGCGACGCACGACTCGAGCGCGCGATCGCCCAGGCCGGCTTGGCAGTTGTCGACCCACTCGTAGACGTTGCCCGAGAGATCGTAGACGGCGGCGTGCGGTGACCCGGGAGCACCGTGGCAGGTCGGAGCTGCGCCGACCGGCTGCGTGCCCCCGACGCCGCCATCCCCGACGAACGCTCGATCGTTGCACGCCGCCGGCTGGTAGTCGTCCCCGTAGGGGTACGCGCGCGCGGTCGGCCCGTCGCCGGCGCACGCTGCATACCACTCGCTCTTCGTGCGATCGTTCATGACGATCGCCTCCTTGAACGGTTCGGCACCGCCGCCGATCGCGCCGCACAGTCGCTTGCCCGACCACTTGCAGTACGCGGCCGCGTCGCACCAGTCGACACATGTCACCGGGTGATCGCCGTTCTTCGCGAGGTCGACGAGCTCCGCCGTGCACCCGCGGCTCGGGTCGACGGTCGGTTCGTATTCGAGCTTCCACGAGCACTCGGCGCGGGGCGCGACCATCGGCTTCGTGGCGAGGAACGCCGCGTACTGCGCGCGCGTGACCTCGGTCACATCGATGCAGAACGCACCGAGGTCGATCATCCGCGCCGGGCACCGCGCGCGCGCGTCCGGGGCCGCATCGCCGGCCGCATCCAGCGACCCGTCGGGGACGTCGATCTCGATGTGCAGGCGCGCGATGGGCGCCGGATCGTAGGTGCACCCTGCGACCACCAGGACCAGGGCGAGCGACGCACGCACGCGCGTCACTCTATCAGTTTGCGGACGTGCGACGCATACGGGCTCGTCGGCCACTGCGCGAGGAACTTCTGGCCGCGCGCGCGGGCCTCGTCCTTCCGGCCGAGCTTTCCGAGGGCCTTGATCGCGAGGTACTCGCGATCGGGGACGAGCTGCGCGTGGGCGAGCTTCTCGTGACGGTGCACCTCGGCCAAGGCGCCTGCGGGATCTGCGTCCATCTTCTGTCGCGCGGCCTCGAGGATCGCCTGCTCCTCCGCGAGCACATCCGCAGGCGCGACCGACGGCTTCGGCGCAGCGCTCGGCTTCGTCGCGACACTGGGGAGCGCGGTGGGGATCACGCTCGCGATCGGCGCCGGCTCGTCGGGGGGCATCGCGATCTTCACGACGCTCGGCTGGGACAACGAGACCTGCGGAGACTCGCTCACCACGCCGCTCCCCCCCCCGGACGCGCGCGACGACATCGACCAGACGGCGAGCCCACAGACCGCGCCGAGCAGCCCGAAGCCGAGCAGCCACGCGGCCGTCTTGCCGGTCAGCCACTTCGCGGCCGCGCCCACGGCGACCGGCGTCGCCGCGATTGCCGTCACCTTTGCCGCCGTCCGCGCGCGAACGTCGGCGGACATCGGTCGTGGCCTCCGTGCGGCGACGAGCAGCTCGCGCGCACCCGCGGGAGCGTCTCCTCCCATCTCGAGCAACCTCTTCGGCGCGTTCATCACGATCCTCCATGAGTCGAGTGGGCGCGACGCTTCTCGAGCGCGGCGGCGAATTCTTTCCGAGCCTTGTGCAGTCGCGAGTAGACGGTCCCGACTGGGATGCCGACGATGGTCGCGATCTCCTCGCAGGAGAGCTCCTCGATCTCGAACATCACGAACACAGCGCGACGCTCGAGATCGAGCGTGTCGAGGATCGCCATGAGCGTGACGTGCGCCTCGCGCCGCGACGCGGCCTCCTCGGGGGAGAGCGTATTGCAATCAGCGTCGTCCCCTTCGGGCACCTCGTCCATGGTGCGCTCTCGTCGCACGTGGGCTTTGCGACGGAACGCTGCCGCGACGCGCATCGCGATCCCGAAGAGCCAGGTCGTGACCTTCGAGGTCCCGTCGTAGCTGTCGAGGCGCCGGTGCACGACGATGAAGACCTCTTGGAGCGCGTCCTCGAGATCCGCGTCGCGAACGCCGAAGCGCTGCAGCGTGGCCCACACGAAGTCCGCGTGGGCTGCGTGCAGCGACGCGACGTCGAGCCGCGAACGGCCGCGCGCGGGCGCACCGCCCTCGCGACCGGCCGCGGGCATCGTGTCGATCACGCCCCCTTCATGCTCGTCCCCCCCGGGATCCTTCACGCCGCTCGCGCCCCCATCATCAAAAAAAGCCGGCTCGAAAGCGCGGCCATCAGCGGAATTGCCAGCCGAGCCCGAACGCCGGGAGCAGCGAGAAGAGCGGCTGGGTGAAGAGCGGAGCCTCGGCGCCGTTCGCGAAGACACCGCTGAACCGATGTCGGGTGATCGGCACCACACCGTCGACGGCGAAGTCGAGGAACAGCCCCTCGAAGAGCCGCGCGCGCAGGTGAACACCGAATGAAGCCCCGAACCACGCGCGGTCCCCCGGGCTCGCGGGGTCGAGCGTGTAGACCGCGGAGTGGGTCGCTCCGGCGAGCAAGGCGAAGCAGCCGTCGATCCCGACGCGCCCGGTGCGCAGATCGCCGGACGTGGTCGCGCACGCGCCGATCGAGCCGAAGGTCATCCCGACGCCGATCGCGCCGTCGGGCGTGCGTTGCACCGGGAGGTACGTCGCGCCGATCACCGGACGGAGACCGCGCACGTAATAGGGCTCGAACGAGAGCGCGACGCCCGGGGCCGCGCGCGGCATGAGCCCGGCCGCGAGCGCGCCACGTACCGCGACGGATGCGGGATCGGTCTCCGCGACGACGATCGGACGAGCTGCAGGCGGCGGCGGTGGGGGTGGCGCGGGCTTCTTCTTCCGCGGGACCGACGCAGACGCGCTCGGGACGCTCTCCGGCGTCGAAACCGGCGGTGCGGTGGCTGACGCATCCGGATCGATCGCGAGCGCGATCCCGAGCGCGACGGCGCGGCCGAGCGACGCGCAGTCGACCGCGTCGCTGTCGATGGTGCGGTTCCCGAGCGACGCGCCCTTCGCGTCGCGCACGAAGAGCTGCGCCTTCCACACGTTCCCCTCGCGCGTGACGATCGCGTCGATCTGCAGCGAGGGATCCTTGCCGAACGCTTCACGTCCGAGGCGCGCGGACACGTCCTTCTCGAGGCCCGGCGCGTCGACGCAGCTCTCCGTCCCCGGAGCGCGCACCCACGACAGGCGCGCGGTCGGCTTCGCGTCTTCGGCAGCATGCACACGTGAAGGGCTGCTCGCGAGGAACATCGCTGCCGGCGGTGCCACGGCAGCCGCGAGCGCGAGGCCGCGGCGAAGTCTCACGCGGACGTCCCGCGGACCAGTGCTTCCGCCATCGCGGCGGCGCTCGGCCAGCGCTCGTCGGGGTTCGGCGAGAGCGCGCGATCGACCGCGCCGATCACGTTCGCCGGCAGACCGCCGACACGCTCGCCGATCGACGGGGCGCGCTCGAGGACGATCTTCGTGAGCAGCGCGACCGGATCGCGATCGAGGAACGGAGGCTTTCCGGCGAGGAGCTCGTGCAGGATGATCCCCACCGACCAGAGATCGCTTCGTCCGTCGACGAACTGTCCCCGGATCTGCTCCGGGCTCATGTAGAGCGGCGTACCGACGGTGCGATCCGCGGCGGTGACCGCGACCGAGTTGAGCGACCACGGTCGCTTGGCGATGCCGAAGTCGATCAGTTTGACGACGAAGCCGTCACGAGCCCCTCTCGTCATGGAAGATGCGAGGAAGACGTTCTCCGGCTTCACGTCGCGGTGGATGACGCCGACCTCGTGCGCCGCCTGTAGTCCGAGCAAGAGCGGATGGACGACCGCGAGGACCTCGCCGAGCGAGAGCGGCTGTCGCTTGCGACGCGCGTGCAGATCCTCGCCCGTGAGGAGCTCGGTGACGAGATAGGGGCCGTCGGCCTCCCCTTCCCGACCGGCATCGATCACCGCGGCGACGTTCGGGTGGCGCACGGCCGCAGCGACGCGCGCCTCGCGGAGGAAGCGCGCCACGTGATCGCGCGAGTCGAGGAGATCGGCGTGGAGGACCTTCACCGCCACGTCCTGCTCGGTGAACCGATGACGCGCGGCGTACACCGCGCCCGACGCACCGCTGCCGATCACGCGGATCAGCTCGTACTTGCCGTCGAGGACAGTGCCGACGCGCTGCGCCACGATGCGGGTGCGCTCCTCGGCGATCGTGGGCGGCGGCACGCCCCTTCGTAGAGCTATCGGTTGAGGATGTCGACCGCCTGCCCGATCGAGTGCTGGGCGCTGATCATCATCGCCTCGCCGAGCGTCGGATGCGGGTGGATGGTCAAGGCGACGTCTTCGGCGAAGGCGGCCATCTCGAGCGCGAGCGAGCTCTCGCTGATCATGTCCGTCGCCTGCGGGCCCACGATGTGGACGCCGAGGATCTGGTGCGTCTTCGCGTCGATGACGTGCTTGATGAAGCCGTCCGTTTCCTGGACGGCCATCGCGCGGCCCGAGGCGGCGAACGGCATCTTGCCGACGCGGACCTCGATGCCCTTCTCCTTCGCCTGCGCCTCGGTCATGCCGACGGTGGCGATCTCCGGGTCGGTGAAGATCGCGCCCGGCATCGAGACCCAGTCACGCTCGGCTTTGTGACCGGCGACGACCTCGGCGACGATCTCCCCCTCCTTGATCGCCTTGTGGGCGAGGAGCGGCCCGCCGCTGACGTCACCGATGGAGAAGATGTTCGGCACGTTGGTGCGGCCGTTCTTGTCGCTCGGCACGAAGCCGCGCTCGTCGATCTTCACGCCGACCTGCTCGAGCCCGAAGCCCTTGCCGTTCGGGCGCATGCCGACCGCGACGAGGACCACGTCGGTCTCGACGGTCTCGGTCTTCCCGCCGCCGAGATCGAGCTTCACCTGCAGGCCGGTCTTGCCGCGCTCGTAGCCCATCGCCTTGGCGCCCTTGAAGATCTTCGCGCCCTTCTTGGTCATCCGCTTCTCGAGCACGGCGACGCAGTCCGGAT
>JBKJQC010001300.1:0-10531 GCA_046593995.1 Polyangiales bacterium | reverse complement strand
AACGCGGCGGTGCGCGTGCATCGCGCCCGCAAGGCCCTGAAGAGGCGCGTCCTCGAGTCGTGCGGCACCTGCGCAGAGCACGGCTGTGTCGACTGCACCTGCCGACACTGAGAGCCGACGCTCTCATCGGCGAGCACGTTCTCGACGGTATCCACGGGCTCGCGCAGCTCGCCGCCTGGCCGCCGACGCAGCAGAGCGGTCCGTTCGCAGGGAGGCGGGGAGGCGGGGAGGATCCCAAACAGTGCTGCCGCGCGCGTGCTTCGACCGCCATTGACGCTCGGGCATGCGACAGCTTCGTCGCGTGAAAGCCGAGATCGGCAGACCTCTAGAAAAGTCCCCGCCTCCTCGCCTCCCTGTTGACCGGCGATCGGGCGAGAGCCAGCGGCGTGACGCTGAAGCGACGATGAGACGCAGGTCTCCGCCCCGTGCTGGAGAATCGCGCTCGGCTATCTAAATCACCGGTCGCAATTCTCGAACGCGTATCGATCGATTGAACACGGAGGCACGGAGGCACGGAGATCCGAGAAAACAGGGAGCCGGGGAGTCGGGGAGACTCCCGAGAAGGAGTTTCAGAGTCTGCCGATCTCGGCTGCCACAAAAAACCTCCCCGTCTCCCCGTCTCCCTGTTTGTTCTCGGAGAACGGCGACGCGCAGGCAGCGACGCGACGACGACGTGTCGGAGACGATCGGCAGACTCTCGAACCCCCGTACCTCCGTGCCTCCGTGCCTCCGTGTTCAATCCGATCTGCGGCGGGGCGTTCGAGAATCACGCTCGGTCATTTAGACGCGCGCGATTTCCTGCGGGGCGCGCTGCGCGATGACGAGCACGAACCCGGCGCCGGGGAAGCGCACTCCGCCGATGGCATCGGAGGCGCGCCCCATCGCGCGGATCTCGCCGCCCATCGCGTGCGCCACCCGATGGGCGAGCGCGAGGCCGATCCCGGCGCCGCCGAACTGTCGCGTGGGCGAGCCGTCGACCTGGAAGAACGGCTCGAAGATCTTCTCGAGCTGGTCTCCGGGGATGCCTGAGCCCGAGTCGGCGACGTACAGCTCGTAGCGTCCCTGTAGCGCGCGCACGCGCACGCCGACCTGCCCGCCACGTGGCGTGAACTTGCAGGCGTTGTCGAGGATCTGTTGGATCGCGCGGCCGAGACGGTCTGCGTCGCCGTACGCGGGCAGCGGTCCGCGCGGCAGCTCTTCGACGAGGTCGATGCCAGCGTCGCCCATCCGATCGGCGCACTGTGCGATGGCGCGGCGCGTGGTGTCGAGGAAGTCGTAGTCCTTGTGGACGAAGCGAATGCGACCGGTCTCCATGCCGGTCACGTCGAGCAGGTTGTCGATCTGACCGCGGAGGCGCTTGGTGCAGTCGTCGACCGCGCGGAGCGCCTTGAGCTGCGCCTTGTCGAGCGGGCCGAGCTCTTCGTTGAGGAGCATCGAGAGGTACCCGACGATCGGCGTGAGCGGCGTCGCGAGCTCGTGCGAGACGTTGCGGTAGAACTCCTTGCGCAGTTTGTCCATCGTGCGCAGGCGCTCGTTCGCGGCGACGAGCTCCGCGACCTTCTCCTCGAGGTGGCGGACGATCTTCTCGCTCTGCGCGCGGAGGTGACCATCGGACGGCTGGGAAGGGCGCTCACGGCGGCCGGCGAGATACGTCCGCACCTCGTCGGCGAACTTGCGCGCCTGGATCGGCTTCGCGATGAAGCCGTCGCACCCGACGGCGAGCGACGTGTCGCGGTCGCCTTCCGCCGTGATCGCGACGAGCGGCGTCCCTGCCGTCGCCGGATCGCCGCGCAGTCGGAGCGCGACCTCGTAGCCATCGAGATCGGGGATGTTGAGATCGATCAGGACGAGGTCGGGCCGGATCTCCAGGGCGCGACGGACGCCTTCGAGCCCGGTCTCGGCGTCCACGACGTGCATGCCCTCCGCCATGAGCAGCTTGCGGACGAGGAGACGGTTGGCCGGATCGTCCTCGATGTGGAGGATGGTCGTCGGCCGGCCGCTACCTCGTTCGCCGCTGCGACCAGGACCTGCGTCGGGCGCCGGACGTGCCGGGGTGGTCATGCCGAGACAGCGTAGACGCGCCGGGCGTTCGGCGCCTAGCTGCCGTCATGAGCGGCCTCCCATCCTGGCAGAGCGTGCGCCTCGAAGGGATCGGCCTCCATCGCGGCCGTGCGTGCGCGGTCACGCTCTCTCGGCGAGCGGGCACGACGACGCTCGGCCGTGGCCACGATCGTGCGAGGCTCGGTGACGGCTCGGTGACGGGCATCGATCGGTCCTCGTCGCTCCGTCTCCCGAGCGGGGCCGAGGTCCGCGCGCCGGAGCACCTCCTCGCCGCGATCGCCGGCGCGCGCGCGTTCGAGGGGCTACACGTCGAGATCGAGGGAGACGAGCTGCCGCTCCTCGACGGCGGCGCGGCGGAGTTCTTCGACGCGATCACCACCGTGATCGCCGAGCCGTCCCGCGTCACGCACGTCGCACGCGTGGTGCGGTCGGCGCGTTTCCAGGCGCACGGCACCACGCTCGAGCTCTCGCCAGCCTCGTTCTTCGAGCTGCGCGTCGACGTCGATTTCGACGTCGATCGTTTCGGCGTCGCGCTCCGCGGTTCGGCGTCGTGGCGCGGCGACCGAGAGACCTTTCGCGGCGTGATCGCGACGGCAAGGACGTTCGGCGCGGCGCGTGAGCTCGCGGCGCTCCGAGCGCGCGGCCTCGCGGCGCACGTGCCCGCCTCCGCCGTGGTCGCGCTCGACGCTGCGACGGCCGGGCTCCCCGAGTACGCGGCGCGTGATCCCGAGGAGCCGATTCGACACAAGCTCCTCGACGCGATCGGTGATCTCGCCGCTGTGGGCGCCCCGGTGCTCGGCAAGCTCGTCGTCCTCCGTCCCTCGCACCGCGGCACCCATGGCGCCCTCGCGTCGGCGCGCGCTGCGGCCCTGTTCGTCGTCGAGCCGACCTGAACCACGCAACTCGCGACGGTGTGGTGTCGACCCATGTCCAGACGGGGATTCTCCCCCCGAGGAGGTTCGACATGAGCAGCAAGCCCATTTCCGGTTCCACGAGCGGTTCCACGACCACGATCGCCCCGGCCACGGCCAAGCCACCGGTCCTCGGCACCGACGCCGGTCGCGTCTCCGCGTCCAGAGGCCGCGCGACGCCGAAGGGACCCGGGTTCGGCGCGGTCGTCGCAGGCGCACGCCCGATCTTGAAGGGCGCGGAAGCGGTCGCATCCGTCCTCCCCGGCGGGCCGCTGGTCGCCGCCGCGTTGAAGGCGCCGCAGGCGATGTCAGGTCCGGGCGCTGGGTATGGCGGCGGGTACGGCGGCGGGTACGGCTACAAACCCGGCGGGACGACGATGGCACCGCGCATCCCCGTCGCGGGAGTCGGCGCACCGTTCCCGGGTGCTCCGATCGGCGCGACCCCGACGGTTTCCGGGATGGGTGTTCCGGGCGCCACGGGCGGCGTGCCGGGGAGCCCGGGCGGCGAGGGCATCGAGGGCGTGCTCGCCGACAGCCAGGCTTTCAACATGTACTACCTGCAGCTGCAGGAGGAGATCAGCGCCGAGAACCGCCAGTACTCCGCGCTCTCGAACGTGCTCAAGGCACGACACGACACCGTGAAGAACGCGATTGGCAACATCCGCTGATCTCGCTTCGCGTGCTCTCTCCCCGGAAAGAAAGCGGACGCGGGCCGATGGACGGCCCGCGTGGCCGGTGGCAAACAGGAGGCTTCATGGTGGGCGGTATCGGTGGACCGGGAGGATCGGGATCGACGGGACCGGGGAAGGTCTCGGGAGCGGGGGCGCCCGGCGCGCCCGACGCAGCAAGCGCGACGGAGAAGACCAAGGGCCCGAAGGAGACTTCGTTCTCCGAGACGCTCTCCGCGAACGAGGCGAGCAAGACGAACAGCGCTTCCCAGACGGGCGCGGCCGAACCGCTCGATCGGCTGCGTGCGGGGGAGATCGATCGCACGCAGTACGTCGAGCTCAAGGTGCACGAGGCGACGGCGCACCTCGACGGCATGCTCCCCGCGGAGGACGTTGCGAAGATCCAGGACGAGCTCCGCGATCTGCTCGAGAACGACCCCGACGTCGCGGCGCTGGTGAAGCGCGCAGAGTCCGGCTAGCGGCTGAGATCGAAGGTGAGCTTCGCGACGAGCGCGAGTGACACGGCGATCACCAAGAACCGCACGACGCGATCGCCGCCGTGCATCGCGATCCGCGCACCGAGCGCGCCGCCCACGATGTTGCCAGCGGCCATCGGCAGCGCAACTTGCCAGAGCACGGTGCCGCGGATGGCGAACGTCGCGAGCGAGACCACGTTCGATCCGAGGTTCACCGCCTTTGCATCTGCGGTGGCCTCGCTCATCGTCGCGTGCAGCAGCGCGACCTGCGCAACGATGAGGAAGGTCCCCGTCCCGGGACCGAAGAACCCATCGTAGACTCCGAGCACGAGACCGATCGCGAAGGCGAGGCCGAGCGACCGCGGCAGCGCGGCGGCCACCGGATCGACCTGCCTCGGGCGCTGCACCGTCAGGATGATCGCGACGAGCACGAGGAGCACGAGCACGATCGGCCGCAGCGCCGCCGGGGAGAACGCGAGCTGCAGTTGGGACCCGAACGCTGCGCCGAGCCCGCCTGCCGCGAACCCGAGCAGCGTGCGATCGAGCCGGAGCCGGCCGCGCCGCGCGAACGTCGCCGTCGCGGCAGCGGTCCCGAACGTGGAGCACCCCTTGTTGGTGCCGAGCGCGACGTGCGGTGGAAGCCCGGCTGCGAGGAGCGCGGGCACGGTGAGGATCCCACCGCCGCCGGCGATCGCATCGACGAGGCCCGCCGTCGTCGAGACCAACGTGAGCAGCGCGATCACGGCCGGGGAGGGGACCGTCACCGCCGCCATGGGCGCGCACTCTACACGTTCACGCGCGCGGGAGAGGGCGCGTAGGATGCCCTCGTGATGGTCGTCGTCGGTCTCGGCGCAAACCTCGGGGACCGACGGGCGACGATCGTCGAAGCCGCCCGTCGCGTGCGCGAGCTCCCCTTCGTCGGCGCGGCGCGGCTCTCTTCCTTGTGGGAGACGGTCCCGGTCGGCGGACCGCCGCAAGGCCTGTTTCTCAACGCAGCGCTGCTCCTCGACGCGGACGATCGAGTGAAGCCGGCCGAGCTCGTTGTTTCGTTGCTCGAGATCGAGCGCGCACTCGGAAGGGTGCGGTCCGGGGTCCGTGACGCACCGCGCACGGTCGATCTCGACGTGCTCTGGACCGACGGCCCGCCGAGCGCGGATCCGTCGGCGACCATTCCCCACCCGCGCCTCCACCTGCGGCCCTTCGCGCTCGCACCGCTCGTGGAGCTGGTCCCCGACGCGCGTGATCCCTTCGGGACGCGCTATGCAGATCACCTCGCCCGCGCGGACGGGGCCGGCATCCGCTGCCTCGCACCCCCGCCCGAGCAATCGGAGCTGGACCGAAAAAACGAATCGGCGTGAACTGGACGAGAGCGTCTATCCTCGGGAGCCCGCCCCCATGAAGAAGCGCCAGAGGTCACTTCGTCCGGAGGCAGGTCCGGTGAGCCAGCCGCCCCCCCGCTCTCTCGAGAGCGGTGACGTCGAGAGCACTGTCGGCGAGATGCCGAGCTCTCTCGCCGAGCGCGATCTCGACGAGCGCGATCTCGCCGAGCGCGATCTCGACGAGGGCGCTCTCGTGGAGAGCCCTCTCGCGGAGAGCGGCAGCGCTCTCGTCGAGAGCGAGCCTGTGCCGCCGGAGCCTGTGGTCGAGAGCACGCGCGTAGAGCCCCCGCCCGTCTCGATGCCCTCGCTTCCGCCGCCGCCGCCGCGCGTCGACGCGAGCGATCCGATGAGCGCGCCGCTCGCGGCGGCCGTGGCGAATCCGAGCGACGACGGTGCGTGGGACACGCTCGAGGCGTCCGCCGCCAATACGCAAAAACCAGAAGTCGTCGTCGAGGCGTACGTGTATGCGCTTGCCTCAGGCGCGACGACGGCCGATCCCGCGTTCGCGAACCAGCTCGGACAGCGCGCGGTGCGGTTCCACGACGAGTGGTTCGCCGAGCCCGATCGCCTGCTTGCGATCCTGCGACGCGTGCTCGCCGTCGACGCGGACGCGCACTGGGCCTTCGAGCGCATCGTGATGGTGCTCACCGTCGCATCGCGTTGGGACGATCTGCTCGACGCCTACGATCGCGTCCTCGCCAAGAGCGCGGACAAGACGCGCAAGGCGCAGCTCCTCGACGAGGCTGCGCACGTCGCGAAGGACTTCTCCGGCCAGCCCGATCGCGCCATCCAATACCTGTTGAAGCTGCAGCCGCTCCGTCCGGCCGACGCGCAGCTTGCGACGTCGCTCGAGCGACTGCTCGAGCGTCAGGGACGCCACCGCGATCTCGTCGAGCTGTGGACGGCGCGCCTCTCGGTCCTCTCTCGCGACGGCAAGCTCGCAACGCGCGCGCGCATCGCCGCGTGCTGGCTCGATCGCCTGAACGAGCCCGACGCGGCGCTCGGCGTCTGCGAGACGCTCCTCACCGAGGATCCGCACGACACCTCTGGCTGCAAGATCCTCGAGCGCATCGCCACGCTCGACAAGGCCCAGGCGCCCACGCGGCGTCGCGCGCTCAAGCTCCTCGAGCAGCGCTACTCGAACACCAAGCGGTCGGCGGACGTCGTCCGCGTGCTCGAGATCTCGCTCCGCGAGGCCGAGCCGCAGGATCGCGCGGCCATCCACCGCGAGATCATCGACCGGTCCCTCGACCTCGGTCGCGCCGACGGTGCGATGGACCACTGCGCCGCGCTCGTGCTCCTCGAGCCCGGGAGCGACGACGCCCGGACGCGCCTGCGGACCATCGCGGACAAGACCAACAAGCAGGAGCAGCGCGCGCAGGCGCTCGAGGCTGCCGTCGCCGCGGCGAGCGGTGATCCCGAGAAGGTCTCGCTTCTCGTCGAGGCGGCACAGGTCCGCTCGGAGATCCTGCAGGACGACGCGCGCGCCGCGGAGCTCTTCGGCCGCGCGCTCGGCTCGAAGGCCTGTGCGGGCGAGGTGCGTCTCGACGTCGCGCGAAGGCAGGAGGCGATCCTCGATCGGCTCGGCCGGGCGGACGATCGCTTGGTCGTCCTCGAAGAGCTCGCGGACCTCGAGCCGGACGCAGGGGCGAAGCGTGACGTGCTCGCGCGCGCCGCTGCCGTCGCTGCCTCGCGGGGCGACGTCGACCGCGCGTTACTCGCGTGGGAGCGGCGCATCGACGCAGACGCGAACGACACCGAGGCGCTCGACGCCATCGCGGAGCTCCTCCAACGCGCCTCGCGCTGGACCGATCTCGTGGCGGCGTTGCAGCGGCGCATCGAAGCGACGCAGGACGAAGGGCGGCGCCGCGCGGATCTCGTGCGCATCGCGTCGCTGCAGGAGCGCGAGCTCGCCGCCGTCACCGAAGCGATAGCGACGTTCCGCACCATCGACGAGCAGTTCGGTCCGACGGCGGAGACGGTCGACGCGCTCGCCCGCCTCCTCGCGGCCGATCAGAAGTTCGACGACCTCGCCGCGCACCTCGAGGGTGCCGCGCGTCGCGAGGACGATCTGCGCCGTCGCGCGGATCTCCTCCACCAGCTCGGCGACGTCCATCGTGAGAAGCTCACCGCGCTCGATCGCGCGGCCTCGTGGTACCGCGACGCGCTCGCCGCCGAGCCGACCCACGCCGGAGCCCGCGCTGGCCTGCGCGCGATCCTCGAGCGCGCCGACGACGACACCGTGCGCGCGGCCGCGGCCAACACGCTCGCCGAGGCGTATCGCAAGACGGACGACTGGGCGTCGCTCCTCGAGATCGTCGAGCACCGCGTCGCCGTCGCGTCCGATCCGACGACGAAGGCCGCGGTCCTCACCGAGGCCTCGCGGCTGCACGAGGAACGCGCGGGGGATGCGCAGGCCGCATTGTCGGCGGTCGCGCGCGCGCTGCCGCTCACCCCGTCCGATGCGTCGCTCGAGCTCGATCTCCTCCGCCTCGCCGACTCGACCTCGTCTTGGGCCGCTGCGATCGACGCGCTCGCCGCGACGATCTCCGCGTCGGCCGCCGATCCGCTCCGGTCCGCGGCGCTGCGCGTGCAGATGGGCATGCTGCTCGAGCTCCGGACGAACGATCTGCCGCGCGCGCTCGACGCGTACCTGCCCGTCCTCGCGGTCTTCCCCGAGAGCGCCGAGGCGACGGACGCAGTGATCCGCGTCGCCGGTCGCACGGGCCGCTGGGAGGACGCGTCGCGCGCCTTCGTCGACTACTCCCGCGCGCACCACCGCATCGATCCGGACATCGTGGGATCGTTCGAAGGCGTCGCCGACGAGCAGAACGCGTGGGATCTCGCGACGACGGCGATCGAGTCGGCGGTGTCGCGGGCGGATCTCGCGCCTGCCCTCGCCCGTGACGTCGAGACCGTGATCGGTCTGTGGCACCGGGACCGCCGCGAAGATCTCGACCGCGCCGAGAAGGCCCTCGCACGCGCGGTGTCGCGCGACGGCACCGACGCCGAGGTGCTGCGCCTCCTCGCCGTGCTGCAGCGGCGTCACCCGGACGTCGCGTTGCTCGACACCTTGCTCCTCCTCGCGGACGTCACGTCGGAGGATCTCGGCGTGCTCTACGAGGCCGCGCAAGTGGCGCTCGACGTCGTGTCGGATCGCGATCGCTCGGCGCAGATCCTCGGGCGGCTCCTTGACGCGTCCGCGAAGCGTTGGGAGCGGACGCCGCACTCGCTGCCGACGCTGCCGCCGGCCTCGGCGCCGGTACGTCCGTCGATGGTTCCGGCCGCCGATCCGGTCCGCGATCTCTCGGCGGACTCGTTCGCTGCGTGGGCGCTCGATCGCCTCGTCGTGCTCCACGCCGACGGCGGCGATCACCGCGCCGCCGTCGACGTGCTCGTGCGCGGCGCGAAGATGCCCTTCGATCGCGACACCGCGCGCGGGCACCTCCATCGCGCGGCCGAGCTCGCCGCCGGGATCCCCGACCCCGATCGCGCGGTCGCGCTCTATCGCGAGATCGTCGCCGACGCGCCCAGCGACGAGCGTGCGCTCTCTGCGCTCGCGAAGCTCTACGAATCGGGCGCGCTGTACGCCGAGCTCTCGGAGCTCCGTCGTCACGAGCTGCGACTCGCCCCGACGATCGAAGCTCGTCTCGCGCTCCGTCTCGATCTCGCACGCGTCCTCGGCCTGCGGAGCGAGCTCGAGGAGCAACTCGACGCGCTCCGCGCGAACCTCGAGGAGCAGCCCGGTCACCCGCAGACGGTGGACGCGGCGACGCTCGTCCTCGACGTCACGAGTCGCCACACCGAGCTCGCACATCTCTTGAGCGAGCAGGCGTTGCTCCTCGAAGCGACGGGCGACGGACCGCAGGCCGCTGCCCTCTGGGCGAAGGTCGCCGTCATCGCAGAGTCGAAGCTCGCAGACGTCCCGCGCGCGCTCGCGAGCTGGGGACGCGTCGTCGCGCTCGAACCGACGGCCGAGGCCTACGACGCGCTCGCCCGCCTGCATGCCTCACGACGCGAGAGCGCCGCGGCCATCGAATGGCTCGAGCGACGTCTCGCCGCCACGCCGGAAGGGCAACGGGCGGACACGGTGCGTCGGCTCGCCGAGCGTCACCTCGAAGCCGGTGACCGTACCCGCGCGCGCGACGCGCTCGAGGGAGGCCTCGCGCAAGAGCCGGGCGCGCGACCGCTTCGCGAGATGCTCGCGGACATGCAGCGCGAGACCGGCGCATTCGGCGACGTCGCCCGACTGCTCAAGGAGGGAGCGGCGCACGAGACGGATCTCTCGACCCGCGTCGAGTGGCTGCGCGAGGCCGCGGAGCTGCACGTCCGCGACCTGCAGGATCCCGGCGGCGCCGTCCCGCTCTACGAAGAGGCCGCGAACATCGCGGAGCAGCTCGGGAACGTGTCCGCTCCCGGCGGCCCGAAGGATCGCGTCCGCGCGCTCCGCGTGGCGCTCGCCGACGCGCTCCGTCGGGCCGATCGTCACGACGAAGCGAAGGCACTCTGCGAGCAGCTCGTCGAGTGGTACGGGCGGCGGCGTCCGCCGGAGCGCGCGCAGGTGCACGTGCAACTCGCGCACCTCGCGAAAGCGCGCGGCGAGATCAGCGAAGCGCTCTCGCAGCTCGAGCTCGCGTCCACGATGGACATGGGGAGCGCCAGCATCCTCCGCATGCTCGGCTCCCTCGCGCGCGAGGGCGGCGACTTCGGGCGTGCCGAGCGCGCCTACCGCGCGCTCCTCCTCATCGTCCGTCGTCCCGGCGTGGTCCTCGACACCACGATCGGTCCGAGCGAGGTGCTCTTCGAGCTCCACCGCATCGCGACCTCGCAGAACCAGGAAGACCGCGCGCGCGAGAACCTCGAGTCCGCGTTCGAGGCCGCATCGCAGAACGAGGCCGAGGGGCGCCGCTTCGTGCAACTCCTGCGCGACACCGGCAACGAGGCGTTCCTCGTGCGCGCACTCCAAGCGCGGGTCGCCGCCGAGCAGGATCCGCAAGCGGCCGCCGCCACGCTCATCGAGCTCGCCGACGTGCTCG
>JBKJQC010000995.1:0-7323 GCA_046593995.1 Polyangiales bacterium | reverse complement strand
GTCACGCAGTCGGTGCGACACCCCGCATCGGTGCAGCGGTACGCGCGACACGCGGCCGCCTTGGCAGGCGTGCACGCGCCGGCGCCGTCGCACGTCCGGCCGGCGGTGAAGGTCGTTGCATCACAGCGCGCAGGCGCGCAGACGACCGTGGTGTCCGCGAACCCGCTGCACGCCTTGCGATCGAGCCCGTCACAGCGGCGCGCCTCGCACGCGGCTGCACCGGTCGCACACGCGTCGCGGGCGCCGCGCGGGGTGCCGGCGACCGGGCGACAGGAGCCCGAAGCACCAGCGCCGTCGCAGGCCTCGCAGATCCCCGAGCACGCGGTCTCGCAGCAGACGCCGTCGACGCAGTACCCCGAGCCGCACGCGTCGGCAGACGAGCACGTCGCACCATTCTTCTTGCGGCAGGTGCCCGGCGCAGCGCCGAGGTGGCAGGCCTCGTCGGCGGCGCAGCTCGAGGTCGCGCAGCACACGCCGTCGACGCAGCTCAGGCCACTGCCGCAGGCACCCGAGCATGGCTTTCCGAGACCCGGCGCGGGCGCGCACAGTCCGGAGAGGCACACGAAGCCGGACGCGCACTGGGCGTTGGTCGCGCACGTGGTTCGGCACGCGGTGTCGCCGCACGCGTAGGCGCCGCACGGCTTCGTAACGTCGTTGCAGCCCCCGCTCCCGTCGCAGAAGCTCGCGTGCGTCTCGACGCCGACGGCACAGGCGTTCGCGCTGCAGCTGATGGTCGGAGGCGGAAAGTGGCACGCGACGCGGTCGCTGCCGTCGCACCACAGCGCGCAGGTGGACGCGGTCGCGGTGCAGACGGTGCGGGCGCCGTGCGGGGGACCGCCCTTCACCGGCGCGCAGGTGCCGGCGACGTCGCCGTCGCACGCCTCGCACTGACCGGTGCACGCGCTCTCGCAGCACACGCCGTCGACGCAGTGCCCGCTCGCACACTGGCGATCGCGGGCGCAGCTCGCCGCCTTCGCGAGCACGTCGACGCACGCGTTGCCATTGCAGAAGGCCGTGCTCGCGCATTGAGCGTCCGCGGCGCAGGCCGTGCGGCAGGCACCGGCCGTGCATGCGTAGGTCACGCAGGTGCGGCTCCCGTGCGGCAGGCCGTCGACGGCCACGCAGGCGCCGATGCTCCCCGAGACGTCGCACGCCTTGCAGGCCTCCGCGCAGCGCGCGTTGCAGCACACGGAATCGACGCAATACCCAGACGTACAGTCGCCGTCCTGGGTACACGGGGCAGCGTCGGTCTGGGCGGCGAACAACTCGACGCTCGCGAGCACCGACGCGTCGGTCGGCAAGACACCGCCGATCGCCAGCGCGCGTCCGTCGGCGAGGCCCACCAGCGCGAACGACCCCCGCGCGGTGAGCAGATTGCTCGCAGGCCGGAAGCGCGCGCCATCGAACAACTCGGATGTGGAACCGCCGACGGGACCCTCCTCCTCTTCACCGCCCGTGGCGGTGGTCCCGGCGACGAAGAGGACCTGGCCGGTGGAGAGCCGCACGTGCCCTTCGGCCATCATCACGCTGGTCGACCCCGTGATCGTCGACCAGGTCGCGGTCGTCGCGTCGTAGAGCTCGGCGAACGTTCCCTGGTACACGAGCGTCTTCCCCCCGATCGTCGCGTAGGCCCGCGGGCTGCTCTTCCGAGCGGCCATCGGCGTCGTCACGCTCCACGTGCTCGTCGTCGGATCGAAGAGCTCCGCCGTCGACTTCGGATCGATGATGATCTCGTCGACGCCGCCCTGGTACAGGCCCCCTGCCGCGAGGAGCTTCCCGTCGGGCAGCGTCACCACGCCCGGTGCCTGCCGAGACACGGGGTTCGGTGGGCCCTCGGACCAGGTGTTCGTCGCGGGATCGAAGAGGCTCGTCCTGTTCGACTTGATCCCGCCGAGGCTCATCGCGCGCCCGTCCGAGAGGGCCGCGAGCGTCGAGCCGGCGAACGTCGGCACGCCCGCGGTGGAGAACGTGCCGGTCGCGGGATCGTATAGCTCGGCGGCGGTGACCGCGGTCGTCGTGATGCCGCCGACGATCAACACCTTGCCGGTCGTGAGGCGCACCGCTGCGTGAGATCGGCGCGCGAACGAAAGCGAGCCCGTCGCGGTCCAGGTGTTGTTCGTCGGATCGTAGAGCTCGGCGGTCGACACGACGCCGGACGCGCTCTGGCCGCCCGTGACCAACACGCGTCCCGACGACAGGAGCACCGCGGACAGACTTCGCCGGCCGGTGCCGAGCGATGCGACGGCGGACCAGGCCGGATCGACGACGACCGGTCGACGCGCTCCGCGGAGATCGACCCGTAGCTCCACTTCGTCACCGTCGACGTGGAGCTCGACCGGCAACAATCGGCGATCGGCGTCCTCGGCGCGCAGGGGCTCGGTCGAAGCACGGACGCGTCCTCGGTCGTCGACGAGCTCGAGGCGTCCATCGCGCGCGCGCAAGAGCGCGAGGTCGGGCCCACGCTCCACGTGGTATCGCACGACGTCGACGTCGTGGGCGTGCCGCACGATGCGCAGCTCTTCCCACGCTCCCGGGGCACCCACGTGCACCACGTCCACCTCGGCGCCGTGGAGCACGAGCGCGCGCCCGCTCGGGGTGGGCGCCGTCTCGGCGGGTTGCCGCTGCTGCCAGCGGAACCACGTCGATCCGAGCGCGACGTACACTCCGTCGCGGCCTCGCAGCTCGGCAACCAGCGATCCACTGCCGAGCCTCCACGCTCGCTCCACGCGCCGCGGCAGCTCGGCGTGCCCGAGGATCGAAGAGAGGTTCGTGTGCCCGCACACGATGGTCCACGCGTCGTCGCGCCCGACCTCGGTCGCGGGCGCGCGGCACGACATCGCGGCAGCGGCCAGGAGGAGCGCTCTCTTCAACATGATGTTCCTCGGGCGCGTCGGCGCCGAACGAGCAGTCCAAGCACGATCAGCAGCGCGCCGGCGTCATGGCTGCGACCGAAGGTCACCTGGCAGCCCCCCTCCGAAGCCGCGTCCTGCAGGGCGGCGCACGCCCCGTCGGATCGGCACGACATCCCGTCGGCGCAGTCCGACTCCGCGGCGCACCGCTCGAGGCAGGCGCCGCCGGTGCAGCGATACGGCGCACACGAGGTGAGGCTGCCGTCGGTTCCCATCCGTGACACTCGGTCCGGCGTGCACGACGCGCGCGTCGGGACGCACGCGCCGTCGGCGCACTGGTAGCCGACCGCGCATGGGATGGTGCCGCTGCAGGTCGTGGCGCACTCGAGGACCGCGCAGCCGAACGGTGCGCAGGTGATGCGCGCGGGCGGCGTGCACGCGCCCTTGCCGTCACAGCTCGCCGAGGGCTGCAGCACGCCATCGGTGCAACTGCTCGCCGCGCAGTGCACACCCGCAGCGACGTACGCGGCGCACGTGGCCGGTTCCTTTCCGTCGCAGCGCTTCGCGGCGCAGGCGTTCGCCGGGTCGGTCGCGCACGCGGTCCGATTGCCGCGCGGCGCGCCGGCGACCGGGCTGCACACCCCGGGAGTCCCTGACGCAGTGCACGACTCGCATTGACCATCGCACCGCCGATCGCAGCAGACCCCATCGGCGCAGAAGCCGGTGTTGCACTCGGCGTCCACCTCGCACGACGCGCCGCTCGGCTTGGAGCAGGTGCCCTTCCTGCCGACCAGATCGCAGCGCGCGGGGCTCGAGCAGCTCGCGGTCGCGCAGCACACCGCGTCGACGCAGAACAGCCCGGTCTCGCACGTGGAGATCGCCGTGCAGGCCTCGCCGACCCCCGACCGCGGAACGCACTGCGTGCCCGCGCAGCGGAACCCGGTCACGCAATCGATGTCGTCAGCGCATGCCGTCTTGCACGAGACGGCGCCGCACGCGTACGCGCCGCACCCCTTCGGCACGTCGTTGCAGCCGCCCGCGCCGTTGCACGTCGCGGCGTGGTGCTCGATCCCGTCCTTGCACGCGTTCAAGCTGCATACGGCGCTCGTCGCCACGAACGTGCACGCGTTCACCGTCAGGCCGTCGCAACGCGCCGCACAGAGCGGTGCGCTCGAGGCCGTGCACGCGCCGCGCGTCCCGTGAGGTGCTCCCGCGACGGCCACGCACGACCCGACGCTCCCCACGACGTCGCACGCCTGGCACTGACCGCTGCACGCGGAGTCGCAGCAGACCCCGTCGATGCAGTGCGCCGAGACACACTCGGCGGCGACCGAGCACGTCTGCCCGTTCGGCTTGTCGAGCACGCACGTGGTGCCGTCGCACCAGTGGCCGGCATGACAGTCCCCGTTCGACGCGCACGCGGTGCGGCAGCTCCCGGCGTTGCATGCGTAGGGGCCGCAGGTCCGTGCTCCTACCGGCGTTCCGCTCACCACCGTGCAGGTGCCGACCGCGCTCGGGAGGTTGCAGGCTTTGCAGCTCTCGGCGCACGCGGTGTCGCAGCACACGCCGTCGACGCACGATCCGGAGGTGCAGTCACCCGAGCCTCCACACGCGAGGCCCGTGGCCTGGGGCACGTACAGCTGCGCAGGCTTGTAGTAGCCGAGGATCAACGCGCGTCCGTCGGGGAGCGCCGTCACCGTGTGATAGCGACGTGTCGATCCGGTGTTGGTGGTCGGCAGCCACTTGTTGGTCGGTGGATCGTAGACCTCGGCGCTGCTCTGCTCGCCGCTGTTGTTGCTGCCGCCGACGACGAGCAGCCGCCCGCTCGTGAGCATGGCACCCGCGAGCTCGTCTCGCAGCGTGCTCATCGGCGCAGTCGCGACCCAGACACCGACCACCAGATCGTACCGCTCGGCGGTCGAGAGCTGCCCGACGGAGGCGTTGGGGATCGTTCCCCCCGCGAACATGATGTCGTTGGTGCTCGGGATCCTCGCGGCGACGTAGCGGGTCGAGTTGGTCTTCCGCGCAGGCGTATTCGTCCAGGTGCTGGCGGCCGGATTCCAGATCTGCGGGTTCGCAGGGGTCGAATAATTCCTGCCGGCGACGAGCACGTCCCCGCTCGGCAGATTGTGCACGCTCTCGATGAACGTGATCAGGTTTCCGGTCACCGAGGTCACCGTGCTCGTGGTGCGATTCCAAAGCTGTCGTCCGGTGAACACACGCCCATCGGACAGCTCGACGGCGACCGCTTTGGTGTAGAACACGGGACCGAGCGAGAACGTGTTCGTGCTCGGATCGTAGAGCTCGGCGATCGAGCAATCGCCAACGCCGCTCGCGTGGCCCCCGGAAATCAGAACCTTACCGTCCGAGAGCCGCAGCGCGCTGTGCGCGAAGCGAGGGACTTTCAAGTTGCCGACGGGGGTCCACGCATCGTTCGCCGGATCGTACACTTCGGCGGTCGATTGGTTCGCGTCCGTGCCGCCGGCGACCAGGACCTTCCCGTCGGCGAGCAACGTGGCGCTGTGGCTGAGTCGTATCGTCGTGGCCGCCGCCAGCACCCATGTCGGATCGACGACGACGGGCGGCACGAGCCCCCGTGCGTCGAGCGAGACGCGCAACGTCGCGCCACGATCGCGCTCCGTGAGCGCGACGGTCGCGGTCCGCCGCACACCGTGCGCATCGACGGCGAACGGCTCCTCGGTGGCGATGCGCACCCGCGCTTCACGATCGAGGATCTCGACGCGGCCGCCGCGGAGGCTCGCCGCCGCGAACGCCGGGCCGAGCGCGATGTCGTAGGAGAACGTCCAGCGGGTCCCGGCCTGGTGGACGACGCGAAGCTCTTCGAACCGTTCGCGATCGCTGACGAGCGCGACGTCGCCTCCGGGTGCGGCGGCGCGATAGACGAGCATGCCGCGCTCGGTAGAAGCGGGACGTGCCTCGACCTCGTGCGGCACGAGGGTCAGCCATGCGCCGGGCTGCCCGGCGATCGAGAGCCGCGTCGGACCGTCGGCGGTGAGCGGCGCCACGACCTCGAGCGTGCCCGCGATGCGGAACGGCGCGCTCTCCCGTGCGGGCAGCGCGTGAAGGCCGTCTGCCGCGAACGACCAAGCACGTGCGTCCGCGAGCCGAGCGCTGATCTCGGGCACGCGTGCGAGCAGCGTTCGCGTGTCCGAAGCCATGGGCACCTGGTCGTGTGAGCCGCCGCCCCGTTCGTGCGGAGAACAGCCGGCACCGAGGGCCGCGATCACGCTCAGCGCCCGGATGTGTCGATCCATCGCCTCCTCCGTTCACGGCGCCGAAGGAGCGCGCCGATCGTCATCGCCGTCACCAGCCACTCGACCGCGCGGTGTCGCGTCCGCCCGGCGTAGCCGCACCCTTCGGAGGCCTCGGTGGACGAGGGGACGACGCAGTCGTTCCCCGCGCACGCGTGCGCCGTGGCGCAGTCTCCATCCGACGCGCAGCGCGCGAGGCACACACCGCCGCGGCACCGGTAGGGACTGCAGGTCGTGCGGGTGCCGTCGCGCGCGATCGCCTCGCTACCGTCCTCCGAGCACGTCGCGTCCGTCGGGATGCAGGAGGAGCCGAGGCAACGAAAACCACCCGCGCAGTGCGCGCTGGTCGAGCAGGCCGTCTTGCACCCATCGGTCGCGCAGGCGAACGGCGTGCATTGCGTCGTGCTCGCCGCGGCGCACGTGCCGGTCCCATCGCAGAGGCGGGGTGAGGCGAACGTCGCACCGTCGCACACCGCCGCGCCGCACGAGGTCTCCGCGCCGGCGAAGGCGCTGCACGTCATGCGCTGCGCACCGTCGCACAGACGCGTGAGGCACGGGGCCGCGCCGCCCTGCTCGCACTTCGTCCGTAGGCCGCGTGGCTCGCCGGACACCGCGCTGCAGATGCCGGTCGCGCCCGACTCCGCGCACCCTTCACAGGAGCCCGTGCACGCCGTGTCGCAGCAGACGCCGTCGACGCAGAAGCCGGTCCCGCACTCGGCGTGGTCCGCGCAAGGCTGTCCGGCGTGCTTCGTACACGTCCCGCGCGCGCTCGCGCCGCCGCAGGTCGATCCGGCAGGGCACGAGGGAGATGCGCAGCAAACGCCTTCGAAGCAGGTCAATCCGCTCCCACAGGGAACCGCCGCGCTGCACGCGTCCCCCTTCGCCGCGGAACCGATGCAAGTGGTCCCCTTGCACGCGAACCCCGGCGCACACTCGCTCGTGGTCGCGCACGTCGTCCTGCAGGCGTCGACGCCACAGCCGAACGGCGCGCAGGTGCGCGGCTCGTCCTTGCACTTGCCCGCGCCGTCGCAGGTGCTCGCGCGGGTCTCGACACCGTTCGCGCACCCCGAGGCGCTGCACAGCGTCGACGTGCTGGGGTACTTGCACGACGCGCGCTCGACGCCGTCGCACGTCGCGCCGCAGCTCGAGCCGACGACGCCGGTGCAGGCACGCGCGCCGCGCGGCGCCCCCTGGACCGCGAC
>JBKJQC010001131.1:0-6456 GCA_046593995.1 Polyangiales bacterium | reverse complement strand
CGCGTGCTCCCCGAGCACGTGATCCCGGCATGCGACTCCTCGAGCAAGGCCTCGCATGCCGGGATCACGTGCTCGGGGAGCACGCGGTCGAAGGGGAGGGGGAGACCGAGGTCGAGGAGCGGGTTCGCAGCGGGGTCCGCCATGGGTTCTCGCATCTTAGATGCGCGGACGCCTCCGTGCCGCCGACCGCGACTGGTCGAGCGCAGGCTGATGCTCGGGAAGAGGCGGAACATTTCCGAGCGGGGCCGGTCCGTAGCAAGTCCCCAAGGTGCGAGACGGCTGCGGGGTTTCAACGGTTACCAGCGCGACGGTCGGGGCGCCCTCACGCGAGAGGAGCCTGTTCGAGCGCAAATGGAGGTCTCTCATGCTGCCGCCGCCCATCACGCGGACTCGGGTGGTGCGCGCACGTGCGCGCACCGCCGCCGGAATCTGCTTCGTGCTCGTCCTTGGTTCCTTCCCGTTCGCGACAGGGTGCATGAGCCGCGAGGCTCCGGCCCACGAGAGCGGTACCGCGATGACCGGCGCGCCCGTGCCCCAGACCGAAGACAAAACCGCGGTTGCCGCGTCGGCGAGCGCGGCATCGACGCAGAACGCACCGATCGCGTTCGACAGCGATCCGGGCGGCGCGCACCCGAGCGCGAAGAAGGTCGCGCCCGGGAGCTACGGCACTCTCGGATCGGTCGGTGGGTTCGGTCACGGAGCCGGCGACTCGTTCGGCTACGGCGCCGGCGGGGGCACCGGCATGGGGTACGGCGGCGTCGGCGGCGGCGTCGGCGTCGCGAAGCCCAGGACCCCCGGTGGCTACAACGCGCTCGGCGGCCCCGTCGGAGCGACAGCCCTCGCCGCGCCCGTCTCGCCCGTCTCTGCCGTCCCGATGCTCGATGCGAACGCGCGCTATGCGACGACGTATCGACCGGGTGGTGCTGCGCTCGCCGCGTTCGACGCCGCGCTCTCGAAAGGGGCGATCCCCAAGGCGAGCGTCGATCTCGTCGGCGACTTCGGCGCGAAGTACGGCAAGGTCCTCGCTGCGCCCGACAAGGAAGCAATGGCGTTCGCCGTCGATCTCGATCGCACCGCGATCGGTCCGAACGGCGGCGACGTCCACCTGCGCATCTCGATGAAGGGGAGCGACGTCGCGCCGCTCCGCGCGCCGCGCGCCGTGCACGTCGTGCTCGACGTCAGCGGCTCGATGTCGGGCGCCGCGATCGACAACGCGCGCAAGGCCGCCGAGGCGCTCGTCGAGAAGCTCGATCCGACCGATCACTTCTCGCTCGTCACCTTCTCGAACGACGCGGCGGTCGTCGTCCCGGCGGGCGCGATCGGCCCGCGCAAGAAGGACGTGCTCCAGAAGATCCGCGCGATCCAGACCGAAGGCGGCACCAATGTCTCGGCGGGGCTCGACCTCGGCTACGCGCAGGCGCACGCGACCGGCGCCCCCGACGGCGCGGTGAAGATCGTGATGCTCCTCTCGGACGGTCAGGCGAACGGCGGCGACACCGATCCGAAGTCGCTCGCGCGACGGAGCGCGCACGCGTTCCAGGAGGGCGTGCAGACGAGCACCTTCGGCATCGGCACCGACTTCGACGCTTCGCTCCTCGCGTCGGTCGCCGATCAGGGCGCGGGCGCGTACTACTACCTCGCGGACTCGGCGCAGATCGTCCCGGCCGTCGCGAAGGAGCTCGACGCGCGGCTCGTCCCCGTGGCGCAGGCGCTCGAGGTCCGCGTGCGGCTCCGCTCCGGAACCCTGCCGACGAAGGTGTTCGGCTCGCACGTGCTCGACGAGGGCTCGGCCGCGCTGGTGCGTGCGCAGGAGGTCGCCGTCGATCAGCAGGTCGCGAAGAAGGACGGTATCGCGAAGGATCGCAAGGAGGACGCGCAGGGCGGCATGCGCTTCTTCGTGCCAGCGTTCGCGCGCGGCGATCGCCACGCGATGTTGCTCTCGTTCAGGCTCCCTGCCGGCATGGGCGACAAGGTGATCGCGAGCGTCGAGATCAAATACAAGGACCGCCTGGCGAAGAAGAACGTCACGAAGGAGATCGCCGTGCACATGACCTACGCGGGTTCGGACGCGGACGCGGCGTCCGGCATCGCAAAGGACGTGCAGGCGACGGTGCAGGCGTTCTCCGCAGGCGATACCGTGTGGCGCGCGGCGGAGCTCGTCGAGCGCGGCGATCGAAGCGGTGCCGTCTTGCTCTTGCGCGAGCGCGCGAAGGTCCTTCGGAAGGCGAAGGAGACGCTCGGCCAGCCGGGGCTCGAAGAGGACGCGCTCCGCCTCGATCGCCTCGCCGACGCGGTGCTCGGACCGTCGCAGATGCAGGATCCGATGGTGCTCGCGGTGTTGCTGCGCGGCTCGGGCGCAGGGTACCTGCGATGACCGTGCTCGGCGCCGACGCGCTCGTGATCATGGCGCTCGCGATGGCACCGGGCGACCGCGTGGTCGTGCACGGAACGGTCGCGACTTCGTGGGACGGCGCACGCTTTCCCGCGAGCGCGCTCTTCGATGCCGAGGCCGGTGGGCTCCGCGTCGCGGAGAACGGCGCGTTCGTCGCGACCGGGGCACAGGGCGCAGCGTGCGCCGCGGCGGGCGTGTCGTCGCCGTGCCTCGTGCCGCGCCTCGAGGAGCTCGCGCACGCGCGCCTGCTCACCGTCGAGGAGCTGCGACGGACGCTCTCGGGGTCCGTCGTGCTCGAGCTCACGCCCGCCCCGGTGCCGGTGTCGCGGACCCCGCTCGTCCTGTCGGTGATCGCGATCTGCGCCGCTATCGCCGGAGCGTGCGCCGCGGCTCTCGCCTTCGCGCGACGACTCCGGGTGCGTTACGAAGCGACGGCGATGGGAGCGGTGCACTCGGCGGCGCATGCGGCGCGACGAGCGACGGGCAACGATCCGACGCTCACCGCGCTCCGCGCCGACGTCGAGCGCATGGTCTCCGAGGCGCGCGAGGTCGCCCGCGCGTGCCAGGAGTGCGAGGCTGCGCTGGCGCGTCCGCACGGAGATTTCCCCGCCGAGCTCGCCGAGCGTGAGCGCCTGCAGAACGATCTGCTGACCGCGCGGACGCGCCTCTCGGAGCTCGCCGCCGCCCTCCGTCTGATCCCGCTCCGCGTCCGGGAGCACCGCGATCTGGCGCGCAGACTCGGAGCGTCTCCGATCGAGCGAGTCTCGACGGAGCTGTCCCTTCGGGATCGCGCGCTCGACGAGTCCGAGTGCCCCTGAGCGGTCTGCTCACGCCGCGGGGGGAAGCCTTCGCACCGACGGCGTGAACGCGTCGAGGAACCACCGCGTCACGTTGGGAAAGTGTCGCGCGAGCCCGTAGATGCGCGGGTAGACGATGCGCGCGCGTCGTCGCGCCACTGCGCGGACGACCATGCGCGCGAGCACGTCTGGATCTCCCGTCGGCGTATGGCGAACCGCCGCGCTGTCCTCGTACGCAGCGCGCCCCGCGGCCTCCATCGCGCTCTTCACCGGCCCGGGATACACGGTGACGACGCGCACGTTGTGCGGCGCGACCTCCGCGCGGAGCGCCTCGCTCGCCGCGGCGAGGCCGCCCTTTGCGGCGTTGTAGAACATCATCCCGGGCGTCGGGCCGATCGCCGCCATCGAGGCGACGTTCACGATCGTACCGCTTCGACGCTCGAGCATCTCGGGGAGAACGAGCTGGATCAGGCGCAGCGGCGTGTGGAGATCGAGTCGCAGCAGCGCCTCCGCGCGCTCCCAGCTCGTCGCCTCGGCGGCCTCGACGATCTGCACGCCGGCGTTGTTCACGAGGACGTCGATCGCGCCGAACCCGGAGCGGCACTCCGCGAGCATGGCTTCCGCGCAGGAAGGATCACCGAGATCGGCGGTGACGACGCGCGTAGTGTCGGGCGCGCTCTTCGCGATCTCGTCGAGCAGAGCGCGACGACGCGCGACGAGCGTGACGCGGGCCCCGAGCCCCAGCCACGCGCGAGCCACCGATTCGCCGATCCCGCTCGAAGCACCCGTGACCACGACGTGTGTCATCGAACCTCCGCGCGCGAACGTGTCGCGCTCTTCCATGATACGCGCGGCGGGTCGGAGCAGTTGAGCTGCCCCCCCGCTCGCACGCGCGCCTGCCACGTCATGACGCGTCCGTTCGACAGCCGGAGCGGAGGCGGTCGACCTAGTGAGTGGTCGCGCGGGCGCGGGGCGCCGCGGGGAGGAGCGACCGTTCGCTGTCTCGCTCGCGCTTGCGGACGACGCTGCGCTTCAGGAGATCGTTCAGATCGGCGAGGCGGATCGGCTTGAGCGCATGCTCGTCGAATCCCGCAGTCATCGCGCGCGCTCGCGCCACATCGCCGCCGTGCCCGGTGAGCGCCACGAGGTAGAGGTCTTCGCCTTGGCTCGCCGCTCTCAGCTGGCGCGCGACCTCGTAGCCGTCGATGTTCGGGAGCCCGACGTCGACCAAGACCACGTCCGGGTGGAACTCCGCGAGCTTGCGCACGCCCTCCTCGCCGTCCTCGGCGCCGCACACCGTGTGACCGAGCTCGACGAACTTCATCCGCAGGATCTCGCGGACGTCCTCGTCGTCCTCGATGAGGAGAATGCGGCGTCCCGGGGGCACGGGGCTCGGATCGGTCTTCTCGGATTCCCGCTCGACCGCGTCGAGATAGAGCGAGAGCTCGCTGATGCGCTTGCGGGATGCCATCGAATCGCGACCCATCGCCTCCTCTTCGAGCGCGCCGCCGAGGTCGCTGATCGCCTGGAAGCCGAAGCCCGCGCCGGCACCCTTCATGTCGTGGCCGAGGCGGCCGACGGTCTCGAAGTCACCGCGATCGAGCGCGTCGAGCATGGTGCCGAGGTCGCGACGGCGGTTCCTGAGGAAGACCGGCAACCGCGCGCTGAGCGTGGCGTTCGCGACCGGGACGCCGACATCCTTCTCGACGGCCGCCTCCGACGGCGGGGACGAGGCGAGCGTCGAGTGCTCGCGGATGGCCTCGAGCAAGACCTCCTGACGGATCGGCTTGGTCAAGAAGGCCGTGCACCCCGCGGCGAGGCACTTCTCTCGATCGCCCTTCAGCGCCGAAGCGGTCAACGCGATGATGGGCGTGGGCGCTCGCTCATGCTCCTTCTCCCAAGCCCTGATCTTCCGGGTCGCGGTCAGCCCGTCCATGATCGGCATCTGCCGGTCCATCAGCACGAGGTCGTACGCACCGGACTCGAACATCTCGCACGCGATGGCGCCCGTCTCGGCGATGTCGAGCGTGTACGGCGTCTCCTCGAGGTACGCGGTCGTGATCACGCAGTTGTCGGGCGAGTCCTCGGCGAGCAGGATGCGGAGCGGCGGGAGCGGGTGTTTCGCATTGGTGCCGACCGGGACGGCTGCGCGCCGCGCCGCTCGGACGGCGCTCTCGAACGGCACGGAGATGGAGAACGCGCTGCCGCGGTCCACGGTGCTCTCGACCCAGATCCGGCCCCCCATCGCCTCGATGAGGCGCTTCGAGATGGTGAGACCGAGGCCCGAGCCGCCGAATCGACGCGTCGTCGAGGAGTCGGCCTGGGTGAACCGCTCGAAGACGCGCCCGAGCTTCTCCGCGGGGATGCCGATCCCCGTGTCGGTGACCGTGAAGCGCAGCGCCGTCGGCACCGTCGCGTCCGGGTCGCGGGTCGCACGGAGCGAGACTTCGCCGGACTCGGTGAACTTGATCGCGTTGCCGAGGAGGTTGAGCAGCACCTGCTGGAGCCGCGTCGGATCGCCGACCAGCTCGTTCGGAACGTTCGGCGCGATCTCGCAGACGACGCGGAGGCCCTTCTCCTGCGCGCGGAGGGCGACCATCTCCATGACCTTCTCGAGGAGCTCGTCGAGGGAGAACCCCGTCTGCTCGAGCTCGAGCTGCGAGGCCTCGACCTTCGAGAGATCGAGGATGTCGTTGATCAGGTTGAGGAGGTTGTCGCCGGCCCGTTGGAAGATGCGGACGAACTTGTCCTGCTCGGTGGAGAGCGACGTCTTCGCGAGCAGGTCGGCGATGCCCATGATCGCGTTCATCGGGGTGCGAATCTCGTGGCTCATACTCGCGAGGAAGTCCGACTTGGTGCGGCTCGAGCTCTCGGCGGCGGCCTTGGCCTGCTTCAGCTCGAGCTCGACGCGCTTTCGCTCCGTGACGTCGCGCGCGGACGCGACGACCCCTTGCAGCGTGCGATCGCGGTCGTAGAAGGTCGTCGCATTGTACGAGACGACCGTCTTCTTCCCGTCGCGCGCGCAGGCGGTGAGCTCGTAGTCGGTGACCTTTTGTCCGCTGAGCACCAGCTTGATGCCTGCTTCGGCCCGCTCCGGATCGGTGAAGTAGCGCTTGAACGGCGCGCCGATCAGCTCGTCGCGCGTGCAGCCGGTGAGCGCCTCCATCTGCTTGTTGACGTCCGTGATGATGCCGAAAGGGTCCGTGGTCATGAGCGCGTCGATGTTGGATTCGATCAGCGAGCGCGTGTAGAACTGCTGATCGCGCA
>JBKJQC010000666.1:0-5874 GCA_046593995.1 Polyangiales bacterium | reverse complement strand
GCAGCGCGACGAGGACCAACCCGACCGCCGCGATCGGAAGTCCGCGCCCGACGGGGAGCGCGTGCGGATCCTGTCCGTCCTCGTTCAGCTCGAGGGGCTCGTCGGTGGCGCCGACGGCGGGCTCGGGCCCGGTGCGATCGCTGCGCGCGGCGGGGCTCGTCGCGATCGCGCGCGCGGAGTCTGCGCGCCGTAGCGGATCGCTCGGCGCGGTCGGATCGCTCCCCAGATCCGACGAAGGCATCCGGGGCGTGAGGCCGGCCTTCTGCATCGCGTCGCGGTCCGGATACGACGGCGTGACCACGAGCTGCGGGTGTCGTCCCGTGCTCGGGACGCTCGAAGCGGGGAACAATCGCTCGAGCGCCTCGCGTGCGTGGCGCGCGTTCGCGAAGCGACGATCCAGCTCGCGGACCACGCAGTGCGAGAACCACTCGTCGAACCCCTTCGGGATGCGATGCGCCACGCCGTAGGACTCGGCGCGCTGGCTCGCCGAGTCGAGCGGATCGAGCACCACCTCGCGGAGCAGCGCGGCGGCGGAGAGGCGCTCGGCGTTCGCGATGCGCCAGTAGTGCATCCCGGTCACGGCCCAGAACGCGAGGAGCCCGAGCGCCCACACGTCCGTGGCCGGTGCGACGGGAAGCCCGGTCTCGGTCTGCTCCGGTGCCATCCACAGGGGCGTGCCGATGGCCGCGGTGTGATGGGTGTGCGCCTCGGCGACGAGCTTCGCGATCCCGAAGTCGAGCACCTTCACCGTGAACGGCACCCCTTCGCGGCGCGGCACGGAGAGGAACACGTTCTCCGGCTTGAGGTCGCGGTGGACGATGCCGCGGTCGTGCGCGGCGGCGAGCGCGTGACAGAGCTGCGAGAAGATCTCGCGCATCTCGTCGCGATCGAGCGGACCCTTGTGGTCGACGAACGAGGCGAGCGTCTCCCCCTTGAGGAGCTCCATCGCGAGCCACGGCATGCTGCTCTGCACGTCGACGCCGGCGGCCACGACCTGGACGACGTGATCGCTCTCGATGAGGGCGCTGACGCGGGCCTCCTGGACGAAGCGCGCGCGGAGCTTCTCGTCCCCGACCATCGTCGGGTGCATGATCTTGAGCGCGCGTGCGGCGCCGGTGCCGACCTGCTCGACCTCGTAGACGGCGCCCATCCCGCCCTCCGCCAACGGACCGATGACGCGGTATTCCCCCGCGAACACCGTGCCCGGCGTGAGATGGACGAGGCGAGACATCGGCTGGCAACCGTACCACCCGAACGGGATGCGCCGCGCCCGCCGCGCATTCGACGGGCCTCGACCTTACCGTCGCTCCGCTGGCCCTCACCTCAGTGAACAGGGAGGCGGGAAGGCGGGGGAAGGCGGGGAGGACGAGAGGGTCTGCCGATCGAGGCGATGACCTGGATGCGGCGCGTCGCAGCCTCGACCTCTCGGCTCGCGCGCGGCAGCACTGCTCGGGTCTCCCTCTGAGCTTCCCCGCCTCCTCGCCTCCCTGTTGGACGAGGGATCCAGCGAGCATCAGCAAATGTGACGTGCCGGCGTGCAGCAGTGGCCGCGAGTATGCTTCCGTTACCCCGTGATCTCGTTGCAGCCCGAAATCCCGCGGGTCGACCGTGCCCGCGTCGAGCGAGCCCTCGTGGACCTCGATCGGGCCCTCGGCGGCTCCAAGGTCATGACCGCACGCGAGGCGGTCGAGCGGTTCGCGAGCGACATGTCGGAGACCGTGCCGACGACGCCGGACGGGGTGGTCCTGGCGGCCGACGCCGACGACGTCGCGACCTGCTTGCGCATCTGCGAGGCGCACGAGGTCCCGGTGACGCCGCGCGGCGCGGGCAGCGGCAAGACGGGGGGCTCGGTGCCCGTCGCGGGAGGGATCGTCCTCGCGGTCGAGGGGATGCGTCGCGTGAAGGGGATCTCCCGCGAGGATCTGACGGTGGTCGTCGAGCCAGGCGTGATCCTCGGCGATCTCCAGGCGTTGGTCGAAGCGGAAGGGCTCTTCTACCCCCCCGATCCCAACTCGCTCGCGTACTGCGCGATCGGCGGCAACGTCGCCGAGAACGCCGGTGGCCCGCGCGCCTTCAAGTACGGCGTCACGCGCGAGTACGCGCTCGCGTGCGACGCGGTGCTGATGGGCGGCACTCGCATCCGCGCCGGCAAGAACACAGTGAAGGGGGTGACCGGCTACGACGTGATGGCGCTCCTCGTCGGGAGCGAGGGCACGCTCGGCGTCTTCACCGAGCTCACCTTGCGACTGATCCCCAAGCCGCCCGCCGTGGCCACACTGATGGCGCTGTTCTCGGACGTGCGCGCGGCGGGGCGCGCCACGAGCAACATCGTCGCGAAGGGGCTGGTGCCCCGCTGCCTCGAGCTGTGCGATTCGACCGCGCTCGTCGCGCTGCGGAACAACGGCGCCCCCATCGACGCACGCGCGGGCGCGTTGCTGCTCATCGAGATCGACGGCGACGGCGATCTCGATCCCCTGCTCGAACGCGTCGGCGAGGCGTGCGTCGGTGCGGGCGCGATCGACGTGGTCGTCGCGCAGGACTCCGCCCAGCGCGCGCGGCTCTGGGCGGCGCGCCGCGATCTCTCCCCCGCGATCCGCAAGATGGCGAAGTCGAAGCTGAGCGAGGACGTCGTGGTCCCGCGCTCACGAGTGCCGCAGCTCCTCGAGGCGTGCGATCGCATCCGCGACGAGGAGCGCGTGCGGATGCTCAGCTACGGACACGCGGGGGACGGCAACCTCCACGTGAACTATCTGTGGGACGACGACGACGACATCCCGCGCGTCGACAAGGCGATCGAGCGCACCTTCCGCGAGACGATCGCGCTCGGCGGGACGCTCTCCGGAGAGCACGGAATCGGGGTGCTCAAGGCCCCTTTCCTCCACCTCGAGCAGTCGCCGGAGCTGATCGCGCTGCAGCGGAGGATCAAGTCCGCCTTCGATCCGAAGGGGCTCCTCAACCCGGGAAAGATCTTCCCAGCCGAGGGCCGCCCTTCGCACCGCGCGTGTTAGCTCACGCGGCGTACTGATCGATTGAACACGGAGGGACGGAGGCACGGAGGTTCGAGAGTCTGCCGATCGCGACGCTTCGAGGCCTCGCTCTGCAGTCCCGCCCTTGATGCGATGGCCGGCGAGACGCCGGCGAAAGCGCGCGGCAGCACTTCACAGACCTCCGTGCCTCCGTGCCTCCGTGTTCAATCCGATCTGCTGTGTGCGCGCCGTGATTTAGCTAGCGGCGTGCCAGGCCCCGAACCACGCCTCGAGGCGCGCGGCGTACGCGTCGGGTTTCTCCGCGAAGATGCGCGCCGCGATCGGGAGCGATTCCTCGACGAGCTCCCTGCGGCGGATCTCCGCGCGCTCGATGAACCGCGCTCCCTCCGGCTTCGTCGCGAGGCGCTCCTGGAGGAGGAACAGATCGTGGTCCTCGCCGAGTCGGTCGCCGAGCTCGTCGAGCGCCTTGCCCCAAGCCTTCATCGCCGCGGGCCAGACGTCGTGGAGCAGCTGCGTCTGGTACTGGACGTCCTTCGTGCGCTTGCGCAGCTCGTGGAGCGCGACGCCGTCACGGGCGCCGCGCAGCTTCCGACGGGCGCCGCGATACGCAGCGATCGCTCCGTCCGAAAGCGCCGCGAAGCCGTCCTCGCGGAACACCCACGCTTCGACCTTCGGGATCTCGGCGCGCAGGATCGCGACCGCGCGCTCGCGATCCCGTCCTTCGTTCTTCTGCGACGCGGTCCGCGTGCGACGCAGTGACTGCGCGATCGCGTTCGCCTCGGCGGCGCCCTGCGCGAGTCGCGCGAACGTCTCGATCATCACCGCGGAGTCGCGCGCGTCGGAGACGCCCTTCGCCGCATCGGCGAGCGCCGCGTTCGTCGCGCGATAGGTCGACTCACCGACGGCGCCGCGCACGAAGCGCACGAGCGCCCGCAGACGCTTCAACGCCTTGCGCGCGTCGTGGACCTGCTCGTCGGGCGCTTCGGCCACACGTTCTGCTACGCGTGATGGCGTTCCGCCGGGGCTGCCCTCGAGGCTCGCGATCGCGAGGTAGAGCCCCTCGCGCGCGATGCGACGCGCCCCGTCTTCGAGGCGCTCGGTGCGGAGGAAGACGTACGGCACGGGTCGTCCTTCCACCTCTCTACGCCGAGAAGCGCGCGTCGATCAGCCGCCGTTCTTCCGGTTCATCGACTCGACCTGCTCTTCGAGCTTGCGGATGGTGCGCTTGAGGTCTTTCACCTCGCGCGCCGTCGCCATGTTCAGCGTCTTGGCGACCTTCTCGCCGACCTGCTCGGTCGCCGTGGAGACCTTCGCGGGCAGCGCCATCGCGCCCATGACTGCCTTCATCACGCGCTCATCCTGCATGAGCTTCATGACCTTCGGGTTCGACATGAGCTTCATGCCTTCCTGCATGAGCTTCTGCTTGAAATCGGCCATCTCGCTGAGGTGCTCCTTCGGGGGAGCGGGACCATAGCCCATCTCGCCCACATACGCACACGCGACGCGCGTCACGGCGGCGCTCGACATGAGCCGTGGCGATCGGTACCCTGATTTTCCGACGAGCGCACAGACCTCTGAGCCCGTCGGTGCAGCGCCTTTTGCGAAGGCACTTGCAACCGGTCGGGTCGCGCTCGATGAAGGTGAGCGCTGTCCCATGAGCCGACCGACGAAATACCTGTTCGTGACCGGCGGGGTCGTGTCCTCGATCGGCAAGGGCCCCGCCGCGGCGAGCGTCGGCGCGCTGCTCGAGGCACGCGGCCTGCGCGTCACGAACGTGAAGCTCGATCCGTACATCAACGTCGACCCCGGGACGATGTCGCCGTACCAACACGGCGAGGTGTTCGTGACCGACGACGGCGGCGAGAGCGATCTCGACCTCGGGCACTACGAGCGCTTCACGACGTCGCGCATGACGCGCGCGAGCAACTTCACGACCGGCAAGGTCTACGAGTCGGTCATCCGCAAGGAGCGCAGCGGTCAGTACCTCGGCGGCACCGTACAGGTCATCCCGCACATCACCGACGAGATCAAGGCGCGCATCCGCGAGGCCACGAGCGAGGAGGGCTCGGGCGGCGTCGACGTCGCGATCATCGAGGTCGGCGGCACCGTCGGTGACATCGAGTCGCTCCCGTTCCTCGAAGCCCTCCGTCAGATGCGCCTCGAGCTCGGCCCGCAGAACGCGGTCTCGATGCACGTCACGCTGGTCCCGTACATTGCGGCCGCCGGCGAGCTGAAGACGAAGCCGACACAGCACTCCGTCAACGAGCTGCGCCGGATCGGTATCCACCCGGACATCGTCGTCTGCCGAACGCGGGATGCGCTCTCGCTCGAGATCCGCGACAAGATCGCCCTGTTCGCCGACATCGACCCGGGCGCCGTCATCTCCAACCGCGACGTGCCCGATGTCTACTCGGTGCCGGTGGCGCTGCAGGAGGAGGGGCTCGACCGGCTCGTCTGCGAGAAGCTGCACCTGCCGTGGGCACCCACCGACCTCGGCGAGTGGCTCGACCTCGTGCACCGCCTCGACGAGCGCGAGGGAGAGATCGAGATCGCCCTGGTCGGCAAGTACATCAAGCTCCAGGACGCCTACCTCTCCGTCCACGAGGCGCTCAAGCACGCGGGCATCTTCCACGGCGTCAACGTCCGCGTCCGCACCGTCGATGCCGAGGGCATGTCGGTCGAGGAGGCCCAGGCCGAGCTCGAGACGGTGCACGGCGTGCTCGTGCCCGGCGGCTTCGGCTCGCGCGGCTGGGAGGGCAAGATCCTCGCGTGCCGCATCGCCCGCGAGCACGGCATCCCGTACCTCGGCATCTGCCTCGGCATGCATGTCGCCGTGTCGGAGTTCGCGCGCAACGTCTGCGGTATGGAGGGCGCCAACTCCACCGAG
>JBKJQC010000651.1:0-6986 GCA_046593995.1 Polyangiales bacterium | reverse complement strand
GCGCGCCACGTGGAGGCCCGATTTGTCGGACCATCCGATGGTCAGAGCTCGACCGTCCTCGAGCAACTGCACGTCGCGCGGGCCATCGGCGTCGGCGACCTTCACCGGCTTCGTGGCCACGCCGTCGAGCACGCGCGCGACGAAGATTTCGGCGGCGCTCCCCCCGGACTTCCTCCGTGACCACGCTACGTAGGCGCGCCCTCCGAGCAGCGCGACGGACGGTAGCGACTCGATGTCAGGCGACGAGCCGACCGACACCGGCGTCACGCTCTTGTCGTCCGCGAGCAGCGCGCCCACGAACACGTCCTCGTCGTTCTCGCACGGCGATGGGGAGCACACCGAGACGGGGCGCGAGAACGCGACGACGGCCCGTACCGGATCTGCGTCGAGCGTGATGTGGTTCGTCGTCCCTTGCGTGACTCGCCCCGCGATCTTCGGCGCAGTACCCCCCGGCGGAACGCGCACGATCTGAGACACTGCGTCGCAGACGATGAGGTTCGTGCCGTCGAACCGCATGGCCGCGACGTCCGCGATGTTGCCGGACGCGTTGAGCGGTGCGCTGGTCCCAGCGGTACCGTCCGCGGTAAGAGCCACTGTGTGGAAGCCGTCCGTCGTGTTGAAGGTCAGCAGGTAGTGAGCGCCCTTCGCGTTCGCGATCAGCAGCGCCCGCCTGTCCGTGGAAAGGATCAGTCGCGCCGTCGCGTCGATGGTGGCGCCGTTGGCATCGACGCGCACGCCGTAGATTCCCATCGGCTCACGCTCGTCGTTCCAGATCGCGAGACCTCCCGCGGAAGGGATGACGGACAGCGCATGCGGCCCTTGGACCGCCGGCGAGGGCACGATCTGGACGGGTGCGTTGACGCTGAGATCCGAGTGCTTCACCCACGCCGCGCCCAGTCGAGTTCCCCACTGATCGAGCGTGTAGAGCAAAAGGTGTTGCGAACCGTCGCTCGAGATCCGGTCGAGCGACGAATTGCTGCCCGTGGGTTTGTAGAGCGGGGTGACGTCGCTGATCGTGCCCGCCGAGTCGAGGTGGGCCATCGTCAGCCCGGCATCCCGCCACGTCACGAAGAAGCGGGACGGCTCCGCGCTCACCCATGGATAGTAGGGACCGACCCGAACCGTCGCGCCGAGGACCGTTCCCGCGCCGTCGATGCGCACGAACACCGTCTCGTTGGGACCACCCGTGTTGTCTGGGTTGCGAGTCCCCGTGGAGTACGCGAAGAGGAATTGTCCGATCGAGCTCGCCCACGCGACCTGCGGGGGCGACGTCTGGCCGAAGTGGTTCGGCGCGGTGTAGAGGGCCTTGTTCCAGGCGACCGTGCCGTCGTTCCTCACGAACGCCGCCGTGTTGGCGTAGCCAGCGAGCAGGAACCCCGCTCCGTTCGACGCGACCGTGTAGCCGCCGGGGGCACCCGATTTCCATGTCGCGTCGAGGACGGTGCCCGCAGACGTGAAGCGCTTGAACTGAAAGCCGTGGATCGCGATGGCGATACCGCCACCGCTGCCGAGCCGTGGGAACGCACCCGTCACCAGATCGGTCGCGAGGACGAAGTCGGTACCGAGCGTCCCGTCGACGTCGATCGTTCGCGCGATCAGTTGGTTGGTCTGGGTTCGGATGGTGATGAAGCGGGTGCCGTCGAATGCGATCGCGCCGCGCGCACCCGCAACGGCTGTCGTGCTGAGCAGCTTGCCTTCGCCGTCGAGCGCTCCTCCGCTGGCCGTGAACCGGGTATACCGGATGTTGTTCGCGGGATCGGTGAACAGCACCATGTGGACGCCGCCGCCGAAGGCAACCTCGCCGTACCGCGCGAGCGGGGCGACCGTCGGTGCTGCCGACACCACGGCCTCTGGCGTGAGCGTCGGATCGAGGACACACGGACAGGTCGAGTCGCGCGGTGGGCTCAATTCGATGTGGCCCGACGTCCATCGCGCGGGGACTGCCGTGCGCTTGCCCCTGGCGTCGACGAACGTTCCGTGTCCGTAGCGCACGAGAGGTCGACCGCGCGTGTCGACGAAATGCAGACCGGCGTCGTCCGCGTGATCGAAGCTCGCCCCTTCGATATCCACGACCTCGTCGCGCGTTGGCGGCGCTCGGTAATACCACGCTTGTTCGAGCGCACCGTCGCGTGCCTCGAGCGTCTCCATCGCATGGTCGCGCTCGATCACGATCGCGCCGTCGGCCCGAGTGCGTGTGCGCCTCACCGCGCCTCGCGCGTGCAGTTCCACGCGTTTCGTTCCAATCTCCATCAGCAGACGATCGCGTGCAAAGGTCGCGGAATACGCGCTAGCGCGCGCGAGGAGGCCCTCGCCGTTGGAGCGAAACGGAACCAGCGCAGCCATCGGTGTCGCGCCATGCTCGGCGGTTCCGGCGGTACATGACATCGCGAAGAGCGTCAGCCAGGCGAGCGCGCGCTTCATCGCAGGCGTGCTCCGCGGCGGCGCGTGAGGAGATACATGGCCACGAACCACGCGAGCGACGGCCGGTTCGTCGTCCGCGCGCTTGATTCGAGCGAACACCCACTGCCGTCTGCAGGCTCGGTGGCAGCTGCCTCGCACTCGCCGGCCGAGCTGCAGCTGAATCCCTGCGCGCAGTCCGTGGCGGAGGCGCATCGGCCGATACAAGTACCGGTGGTCGCACCGCACCGATATGGGAGACACGAGACGTCGGCATTGCCCTGGGTCGACGTGACGTCGTCCTTGCAGTGATTGACGCGAGCGAGGCACGCGCCGCTGACGCAAGAGTACCCCGTGGAACAGCCCGCGTCCGCGGCGCAGGTCGTGAGGCATGATCCGCCGGACGATGCGCACGCGTATCCCGAGCACGACGCCGTTGCACCTGCGACGCAGGCCCCCGTGCCGTCGCAGCGCGACTCCGCCGTCCTGCGACTCTCGGCGCATTGGGCGGGCGTGCACACCACGTCGTCGCCCGCGCGAGTTGCGCATGTGGTCGTGTCGCTTCCGTCGCACGAACGTTGGTTGCAGGCGCCGTCGCCGTCGCTCGCGCAGGCGGTGCGCTGACCGCGCGGCTTGCCGAGCACGGGAGCGCACGAACCTTTGAATCCCTCGACGTCGCACGCGGCACACTGAGCCGTGCAGGCGGACTCGCAGCATACGCCGTCGGCGCAGAATCCCGTCGCACACTGCGCGTTGTCCGTGCAACTCTGCGCGAGGAGCCGGCTGCACCTTCCGGGGGAGCCGCGTCCGGCGCAGGTCATCGTGCCGTCGCAGTTCGCTTGCTCGCAGCAGACACCGTCGGTGCAGAACGTTCCCTCACCGCAGTCGGCGACAGAGGAGCACTGTCTGCCCAACGACGCGCGCGGAATGCATGTGTCGACTTTGCAGTAGTAGCCGGGAACGCAGTCCGCCGCGGACGCACAGATGCTACGACAGACGGTGCCGATACACCCGTAGCCGCCGCAGCTCTTCGGCACGTCGCTGCATTTGCCGGCACCGTCGCACGTCGACGCGTGGGTCTCGAAGCCCGTCGCGCACTCGTTCGCACTACAGGCCTTGGCCGTTGGCGCGTAGCTGCACGACGTTCGGCTCGTTGCGCCGATGCACTGACTCCCGCACGGGGTGTACGGGCTCTCTCCCGCGCACGCTGCGCGCCCGCCGTGCGGTTTCCCGTCGACGGGCGTGCACACGCCGACCAGGCCCTCGACATCGCACGCCTCGCACTGACCGGTACACGCGACGTTGCAACAATGTCCATCGAAACACTGCCGACTCTCGCACTCGCCGCTCGAGGTGCACGTCGCGCCCAGATCCCCGCCGTACGATACTGCGGACGTGACCGCGCGTCCCTCGACAGCGTATGCAGCAACGGCTTTGCGTAGCCCCGTGCTCGCGAGCGAGAAGTCCCAGCGACGCCCGGGGAGCGTGAAGCCCTCCGTCAGCGTCGGTACCGGGCCGCTGACGCGTCGGATCCGGACGTCGTAGTCGTCTGCCGTGACGTAATCGAATCCTTCGGCGTCTGCGGTCAGTACGAGCAGTTGTCGGGTGTCGCCGAGTGGCAGGCGCCGCGCGACGGTACCGTCGGACGCGATCGGGGCGAGCGCGGAGCCGGGCAACTGACTGTCGTGATACCCGATGTAAAAGCGCCCGAACGCGCTCGTCGCCGCCATCAGCGACTGCATGTTGAGACCAGCTTCGTAGAGCGTCTTTGTGGTGCCCATCGTCGAGGTCGTCGAGTCGTAGATCGACATCTGGATCGGCGGCAGGCCCGAGTGCGAGCGTGGTTGCCACGCGACGAGGACGCGTCCCGGCAGGCCCGCCAGCGCGATCGCTGGTGAGCTGTCCGATGTGTTGACGGGAACGACTGTGATGGGCGTCAGCGGCGTTCCGGTGGGCGTCAGCGGCACGAACTCGACGCTCGGGGCGAAGCCATCGCTCGATCCGAGCAGATAGGGCCGAGTACCGTCGTGCGCGAGCAGCGGCTCCCGCATGGCCCACGGAAGCTTCTGCGGCGCGTCCACGGCGCCCGTGGGGTCGACGGAGTCGATCTCCATCTCCGTGCCGAGAGGCGCTGTGAGGTACCACTTGCCGCCGCCGAATCCGAGCGCGTAGTCGTGCTCGGCGTAGGCAGTGCTGAGCCCTACGCGCGCCGCCTTTGCGTCGAGAGGGACACCTGCCGCGTCGACTCGGATTACGTACGTTCCGGTCGCGCCTGCGCGATCATCTGCCCAACCGACGAGCGAGGTTCCGCTCGGTGAAGAGGCGATCTTCACCGAGCGCTGTCGGTTGTAACGATAGAGCGCGTCGAATGCCGTCGCGGTGAGCGTCGTCTTCTGGATGCGCATGGCACGCGTGGGCGTCATCCACGAGGACCCCATCCACACGTGCGCAGCGCCGTCCGTCGAGCCGCTCACGCCGGTCACCGTGCTCCCACCGTGGGTACCGAGCTTCGTCGCCGCCGCGACGAGATCTCCTGAGGCGTTGACGTAACCGCCGTAGAGGAACTGTTGGTCCGACCAGGCGAGCAGCCATAACGAGCTCTCGGCGAAGACCCGAGGGACTGGAAAGTCGATGCCGGCCGCCGTTCGCGGCGTGTCGACGAACGCACCCGTCGCGCTGACCCGAACGAAGCGGATGTTCTTGGCTTCGGTCCAGGATGCGAGCGCCATCGAGGCGCCGCTCGCCCACGCGAGCGACATTCGGTACGCCCCGACGGTCGGCCTCGCCAGCGTGCTCTTCGCGCCGATGGTCCCTGTGATCTCGACGGGGACGACGTTGATCGCGCTGCCGATGAAGCCGAGGATGAATCGCGTACCGGCGGCGACGACTGCGCAATCGTACGCGTTATCGAAGGAGAGCCCGCTCGCATCGAGGATCGTCCCGTCCGTCCCGACGCGCGTGGCACGCAGCGCGCCGCCGTCCTTCGCTGTCCATGCGACGAGATGCGTGCTGCCGACGGTGGCCACCGCGACCTGTCGGACCGCCGCCGTCGCGTCGATCGTGATCGCCGGACCGAACGATCCGTCGAGGCCGACGATGCGAGCGCGAACGCCGACGTCGCCTGCACCGGAGTACACGATGAAGAACTTCGCTCCGTCGAACGTCGCGGCCGAATACGTTCCGGCGGATTTGTCGAGGAGGATGCCGGGCTTGTCCGTCGGATCGGTGCTGCCGGCGGCGAGCCGGGACACGTGGAGGATCCCGGCTTCGCTGCCGGCCACGAGGTGGACACCTCCGCCGAACGCGCTGCTCGTCGTCGCTGACGCCGCGGAATGGCTCGGCGACTCCAGCGAGCGATCCGCCGCGAGCACGGGATCGAGGGTGGCGGGGAACGATGCGCGCGCGAGCACCGACCACGGGACCCGGAGTTCGATCGCTCCTTCGCGGACGATGGCCGGCACGCGCGTCGGCGTCTGCGAAGCATCGACGAAAGTGCCGTGGCTGTAGCGCACCCGCGGAGAGGCGAAGTGGACGCCTTCGACGTCCGTGCGCAACACGCGCGACCCCGCGAGACCCACTTGAACGACGACGTCGTCGCAACACGGTGGCCGCTCGCCGAACGTCCACGTCTGCTCGATCCCGTCGCGATGCGCCGCGATGCGTTCCGCGACGTTGCCGCGCGCGCGCGTGAGCACGCCGGCGATCGACCCGTACGCGAGCCCGCCGATGTCACTCCCGTTGACGACGCTGGTGAGTGATGCGAGCCCGCCGGGCACGCTGATCTCGACGTGCGCGGCCCGCGCCCGCGCGAACACACCGTCCGCCCCGACGACGGACGGCACTTCGCGCTTCGGATCAGGAGCGTCCCGCGAGCACGCGAGTGAGCACCCCACGGCCGCTAACGCGAGCGCTCGCGGGCAGATTCGCGATGAACGACGTCGCACTCTCGGCATGCTCCGTTCGCCAGATTCCGCCGACCACCGTAACGTGTCAATGTACGCAATGCGTTGAAACGCGACATCCTCGATGGTGGCGATGGCCGTCGGACGGCGTGTCGGATCGCTGCGAGCACGGTTTCGGCGCATGTTCACCTCCGCGGCATCTGGCTCGGCTCGGCGAGCGACGGGGCGGAGACCGTCGCCTGCGCGCAGCGCTTCCATGACCGAGCGGTCAGTAGGGCTGATCGAAGTCGATCGTGAGGGCGTCGGCGGTCGCGGGCCGCGCCTGGCAGGGGAGCACCCAGCCCTTCTTCACGTCCTCGTCGGTGATCGCCTCGTGGGTCGCCATGTGGACGGTGCCAGTCATCATCTTCGCGAGGCAGCAGCCGCAGTACCCCTCCTCGCACGACGACGGCGGATCGACGCCCGCGCGCTTCGCGGCCGCGAGCAGCGTGTCACCCGCGGCGTACGGCACGAGGTGCGTCTTCCCGTCGAGGACCAGCGTGTAGCTCGCGGGGATCGCGCCCACTTGCTGCGGCAGCGCGTCGTGCCGACGGCCGAGCTCGGGCCCCTCCCCGAAGGGGCCCCTCCCTCGATCGACGTCGAGCGGGGAGACGAAGCGCTCGAAGTGGCGTCGCTCGCGCTCGACCG
>JBKJQC010000649.1:0-2689 GCA_046593995.1 Polyangiales bacterium | reverse complement strand
CCGCGACCAGGAGCATCTCTGCGGCCTCGGGGGCGCGGTGCGCGTTGGCGAGCGCCGTCGCGAGACGAAGACGGAGCGCGCGCGCCTCGGGCGGACCGTCGTGGCCGGTGCCGAGGCGGAGTCGCTCGCGCAGGAGCAGCGCCGCGCGATCGAAGGCAAGGGCGTCCTCGGCCCGCGCGGCAGCCTGCTCTGCTGCGCGCGCGGCGCTCTCGCGCGCGCCCGAGCCGGCGAGGTGATGCACGAGCGCCTCGGGGTGATCGATCCCGGACGCGCGCAGTGCATCGGCGATGCGCGTGTGGAGCGCGACGCGCCGCTCCTCGGAGAGCCCGTCGCTCACGGCCTCGCGCACCCGATCGTGGAACGGTTCGAGCGCGGCGCCGCGACCCATCTCGGTGCGCACGAGGCGCGCGACGCGGAGACGCTCGATCATGCTCAGGGCATCGGAAGGGGAGAGCCGCGCCGCGTGCGCGAGCGCGAGCTCCTCGAGGGGCGACGCCGCGAGCGAGACCAGCTCGACGAGCGTCCGCGCGTGCTCGTCGAGGGCGGCGACGCGCGCGCGGATCGCGGCGTCGAGATCGTTCGGCGTCGGCGCACCGTCGCCGCGCAGGCCCATCTCGTGGAGGAACAGCGGATGTCCGCCCGCCGCGCGGCGGATGCGATCCGCGCGCGCCTCGTCCTGCACCAGCGTGCGCACGAGCTCCCGCGCGGCGTCGTCGGAGAGCGGGCCGACGTCGATCCGCTCCGCGTCCCACGGCAACGGGGGCGGTTCGGCAGAAACCCTGCGCGTCAGGACGATCATCAGTCGCGGCGGCTCGCCCGTCGTTCGCTTCGGCAGCTCCGCGAGGAGCGCGTCGCTGTCCCGATCGGCCCACTGCCAGTCGTCGACGAAGAGGACGACGTCGCGCGTGTCGGCGAGCCGCGCGAGGAGCGCCCGGAGCGCATGGAACGCGCGCAGACGGGAGGTGTCCGCGTCGCGCTCGAGCGCGTCACCGGGGATCACGTCCGCGAGGACCGGGAAGATGCGCGAGAGGGCGGAGGGGTCGCGCGGCAGGACCGCGCGTCGCTCCTCCTCGCTCATGCGACGGAGCACGCGCGCGATCCCGTCCACGATGCCGTCGAACGCGTTGTACGCGACGCTCTCGCGCACGCTGCAGCGGCCGGAGAGGACGAGCGCCCCGGGACCGAGCGCGTCGAGGAACGCGCGGGCGATCGCGCTCTTCCCGATCCCGGACGGGCCGTCGAGGACCACGATGGACGTCCCCTCGTCGCGCCGCGTCCACGCCGCGCGCAGCATTCCGAGCTCGCGCGCGCGACCGACGAGCCGCGCCTCCGAACGGCGCGGAGCTGCAGCGGCGAGGCGTCCGAGGATCGCGTCCGTCGTCGCGCGCGCGGCAGGATCGCGCGAGAGGAGCGCCCGCGTGAGCGCCACCAGATCCGCGGGAGCCAGCTCCGGGTCGATCGGCTCGGCGTCGCGCTGTTGCTTGTCGGCGAGGATCTGCAGCGGCGTGCCCGCGAAGGGGAGCTCGCCGGTGAGCGCCTCGTAGAGGATCACGCCGATCGCATAGAGGTCGGCGGCAGGTCCGATCGCGCGACCGATCGCCTGTTCGGGCGCGGCATACGCGGCCGTGCCCTCGAAGCCCTCGGAGCGAGCTCCGTCGACGTCCGCGACGAGCCCGTAGTCGAGGATCGCGAGCCGACCGTCCTCACGAACGAGGACGTTCGACGGCTTGAGATCGCGGTGTAGCTTCCCTGCTGCGTGGAGCGCCGAGACCGCCTCCGCGAGCTGCGCGAGCGCCGCGCGCAGGCGAGCTTCGTCGAATCCGCCCGCTGGTCGCGTGCGCTTCGGGACCGATCGCGCGCGGACGCCGGTGACGACGCCCTCCGTCTCCATCGCAAACGCCTCCGTCTGCGGCACGTGCGCCACGGGCGAGACGCCCGACGACGCAGGCACCGGGCGCTCTCGCGGCGTGCTCCCGCGGATCCAGGAGACGACGTCGATCCCTTCGACGAGCTCCATGGTGAAGAAGCACTCGTCGTCCTGAGCACCCTCACCGACGTGGAGATCGTGCAGCGTGACGAGGCCGGGATGCGCGACGTCCGCGAGCCCGCGGAACTCCTCCTTCAAGCGCACGAGGCTCGCAGGCGTGAGTCGCTTCAGCGTCTTGAGGGCGACGGTCGCCCCGCGCGCGTGATCGAACGCCTCGTACACGACGCCGAAACCGCCCGCGCCGATGCGTCGACCGATGGCGAAGCGCGCCTGCTTCCGCTGTTCCGCACCGCCGCGCACGCCAACGAGCCTATCAGAGCGCCGAGAGGAGCTCGCGCACCGCGCGGTGCACGATCGCCGGCGCTTCGATCGGCGCCAGATGCGTGCAGTCGTCGACCACGACCGTCGTGCAGCGCGCGAGCTCTCGCTCGACCTCTGCGGCGTGGGCCGGCGTGGCCAATCGGTCGCACGCGCCGACGATCTGCACGACCGGGACGGTCACCCGCGAGAGCAGAGGACGCGCGCTGTGCGCCACGTACGAGCGTCCGAGCGACGCCATGAGTCGCACGTCGAGGCGGCGGACGTTCCGCGCGAGCGCCTCGACCGGCCCACGCGGCGTCGACTTGGCGAGACCCCCGAAGAGCGTGCCGACGCGGATCATCCAAGAGGGGTGCACGACCGCATCGCGCACCCGGCGCGACA
>JBKJQC010000540.1:0-4006 GCA_046593995.1 Polyangiales bacterium | reverse complement strand
GCACTTCTTCCGGACCGCTTCGAGGATCGCGCTCATGACGATCCACTCACGCTGTCAGGAGCGCGTCGATCGCCGACAGCGCTTCGCGCGCGCCGCTCGCGATCCCGATGTGCCCCTCTGGGACCTGCGGCTCGCGCACGTTGATCCGCACGAGCGTCGTCGACGAGCGGCCGCGGGCGCTGCTCCGCGCGAGGCGGTCTCCGAGCATGCGCACCGTGGGCACCGCGGTGCCGGCGCCGCACTCGATCACGACCAGCGGCCCGGAGGTGCTCTCCATGAACGCTTCGAAGCGTGCGCTCTGGCCGCTCTCGCGCGCGTCGTCCCAGCCGCCATCGCCGAACATCAGCACGTTCGGGCGCATCAGCGCGCGACAGCGCGGGCACTGCGGGAGGGGTGCTCGGGCACGGAACGTCTCTTCGTCGACGTCCGGGCGATAGTCGTCGGCGCGGAGGATCCCGACGCCGCATCCGTCGAGGCACTGCATCCAGTCGAGGGCGCCGTGACACTCCACGATCGCCTCGGGATCGAACCCCGCCCGCTGGAACTGACCATCGACGTTGGACGTGAAGACGAAGCCCCCGCCCGGACGCGCGTCGATCCAGCGCTTCAGGATCGCGAACCCCGCGTGCGGCACCGTGTCGCGGTAGAGCGCGAGGCGATGTCCGTAGAACCCCCAGGCGAGCTCGGGATCGCTCGCGAACCAGCGCGGGTCCGCCAGGTCGACGAACGACAGACCGAGCTTCGCGAACGGCGGGTACGCCTTCCAGAACCCCTCGTTGCCGCGGAAATCGGGGAGGCCGGAGTCGACGCCCATGCCCGCGCCAGCGGTGACGAGCAGCGCCGAGGCATCGCGGATGGCGTCGGCCGCGCGTCCGTGTTCATTCCGGTCGAGCGCGCTCATGGCAGCAGCGTCAAGTCGGCGATCCGCACGTGGAACGCCTTTCCGAAGGGCGCCCACGCGTCGGGGATGGCCATCTCGGCCCAGCCGTCGACCATCTTCCACACCCGCACCTTGGCGCCCTTCTCGAGGATCGCTGCGCGCAGGCCGGGCGAGGGCGCGAGGAAGACGTCCGTGTCGACGCTGGCGAGCGCGTACTTCGGTACGCTCGGGGATCCGCTCGAGCCACTCATACCGCCCATCAACCCTCCGAGCCCGCCGCTCTCGTCCGGCGCGGGTGCGCGGAGGTCGCTCGACTTGATCCACCCGTCCACGTGCACGTCGGCATTCCAGCGCACGTGCTGGAACCCGGAGACCGTCTCGTAGCCCGCGAGCTCGATCGCGTAGTCGTAGGGAAGCGGCTCGAGCTGGAACACGGCAGCGCCGGTGGGCGTCGCGTAGAGCGCTGCGACCTTGTTCTTGATGATCCACGACTTCGTCGAAGGAGGACTCGGTGATGCCTTCACCTTCTTGTCGATGGTGAGATCGTCACAGCTGATCACGGCGCGCGTGCGCGCGAACGTGGGGTAGCGCGGCTCGGCGCGCATGACGGACGACTTCTCCGTGAGCACGCGGAGGGTCACCCCGGGGTTGAGCGCGACGACCGACGCGACGATCGGGATCTCGCGCGCGGCGAAGAGCGGCGCGTCCTTTCCGCTCACCCAACCGTCGGCGCGCAGGCCCGGGACGTCGCGGTGCGCGCGAAGATGCATCCGGCCGGCGATGGTGTCCGGAGGAAGCTCCGAGAGCTCCACGCTGCGTTCGAGGTAGGCGAGCGAGAGGAGCTGCACGTCTCCCGTCGGTCCCGCGTACACGATCGGACCGATGGTCGACTTGCCGCGCACGACGCACGCCGTGCCGACGTCGACCGACGCGTGCGCTTCGCGACCCTCCGCGAGGGCCGAAGCGAGGAGCAGCGCGAGCGCGCGCTTCACGGAGCGCTCTTCGGAGCGGCGCTCGGTTTGCTCGACGCCGAGACGGCGGCCGGTACCGAAGCAGCGGCGGCTGCCGGCGCGGATTCAGACGTCGACACGTCGCGTGCGGCGTCGGAGCTCGCCACCTCGTTTGGGGACGCGTCCGTCGTGGCGGTCGTCGCCGCGTCGGGAGACCAGAACATCCCCTTCGCCTTGTCGACGTCGTCCGCCGGCTTGGCCTCGTTGGGGAAGCACTTCGGCTGGCACTCCGCGAGGTCGACGAAGTGCTTGAAGTCCATCGCGCAGTCGGCGTAGCAGGCGTATCCCTTCGGATCCTTCTTCTGCTTCGCGCTCCAGATCTCCATGCAGTGCTTCACGCCCTTGATGTGCGACTGCTTCGGGTTCAACGGATCGTCGGGGCCGAACTGGTCTTCGACCACGCGCGTGACGTGTTGGCAGAGGCGCTCGGGGCTCGGCGTGCACCCGAGGAGAAAGAGCAGCGCGAGCCACCCACCGCGATCGAGGCGCGTCATCGCGGCGAACCTAGCGCGGTCTCCTCGGGACGCGAATCGTGTTCGCCCCCGAAGCGCGCGCGAGCGTTCCGCGGGCTGCGAATGGGCGGAGAGCGCGACGTCGCGCGCCGTTCGAAAGCGATCAGGAGCGCCGTGGGCCTGCGACGTATGCGGCGACGAGTCGCGTCAGCTCGTCGACCAAGACGGCGTTCTTGTACCTCGGCCGGTCGACCACCACGCCCTGAACGACCGCGAGCACCACGCGCACCAGGATGAACGCGGCGAGCTCGTGATCCGCGACGCGCGCGTCGGCGGAACGTAGCGCGCTCGCGACCGCGGCCTCGAGCCGCTCCTCGAACCCGAGAATCTCGCTCCGCGCGCTCGTCCGCAGGACTTGCTCGATCAACACGCGATGGAGCGCCGGATCGATCCCCTTGGCCTTCACCAGATCCGCGAGCAGCTCGCGGACGAGACCCTCGAACGTCTCTGCGGTCGCCCCCGCGAGTCGCTTGGTCACGACCTCCACCAGGCCGTCGCGGTATCTGCGGAGCAGCTCCACCGCGATCGCGTCCTTGCTCGGGAAGTACTGATAGAGACTCCCCACGCTCACGTTCGCCGCGGTCGCGATCCGGTTGGTGGTCGCCCGCGCATACCCCTCCTCGACGAAAACGCGAGCAGCCGCTTCGAGGATGGTCTCGACCATCGCCGTCGATCGCTCCTGCATCGGTTTTTTCCGAGGCGCGGCGCGCGAAGCCTTCTTCTTCATCCCGCGAGGAGAACGCGAGTTGCGAATGCGAGCAATACCTCGCATTCTTCTCGTCACCCGAACAGCTCGAACAGAAACCGAAGGAGACGACCGATGCGCCTCGACGCCGAGTGGACCGACCTGATGCGTAAGTACGAAGCCGACCACAGCGATCCGCGCAACCAGGTGTGTCACCAGGTCGGGATCCCGCTCATCGCGGCGAGCTTCCCGGTGGGCGCGACGATCATCGGCCTCCCCCTCGCCGCGGCGATGTTCACCACGGGCTGGACCTTCCAGTTCGTCGGCCACTACTTCGAGGGGAAGAAGCCTTCGTTCGTGGACGACAAGCGCAACCTCGTCGTCGGCTTGCTCTGGTGGCTCAAGAAGTCCGGCGCGCCCATCGAGCTCGCCGAAGCGAACTGACGCCGCGACGCTTCCGGAGCTTGACGCGAGCCGCGAGACGCACGCACGTCATCGTGTGCGCTACCATTTTCTCGTCTCCATCTTCGCTCTCGGGACCGCGTGCAGCAGCAACGAGCCCGAAGCCACGCCGCCGCCGGGCACCGACGCTGCGACCACCGACGCTGCGACGACCGAGGCTGCGACCACCGACGCGGCCACCGACGACGCGCCGACTTCCGAGGGAAGTACCGACGCGAAGCCGGCCTGCGTTCGCACCGCCAGGCCCGAGAACGCTGCGCGCAAGGTCGTCGTCTCGCACCCCTACGACGCCGCCGCGAAGAAGGTCGGCACGATGGAGGTCCTCGATCTCGCGGCCGACGGGACGCTCACGCGTCCGATGAAGACGTTCTCGCTCGCGACGGCCGCGTGGGAGCGCATCGTGTTCACGCCCGACGGCGAGATCGGCCTCGTGCCGGAGGACGACGGCACGATCGGC
>JBKJQC010000515.1:0-15143 GCA_046593995.1 Polyangiales bacterium | reverse complement strand
AGGACAACGACTGCGACGGGCAGATCGACGACGGCGCCTCGACGTCATGTCAGAGCTCCCTCGGGACCGGCGCGTCGTGCGTCGCTGGGCAGTGCCAGTGCTCGAGCGGCTCGAACTGCGGCGGCCAGTGCGTCAACACGACGACCGACATCTACAACTGCGGCACGTGCGGGAAGACCTGCTACGGCACGAACCAGGTCTGCACCGGCGGGCAGTGCCTCTGCTCCAGCTCGGGGCTCACGGCCTGCAGCTCCTCGTGCGTGAACACGCAGACCGACAGCTCGAACTGCGGCATGTGCGGCTACCGCTGCGACTTCCCGTCGACCTGTCAGCTCGGCCAGTGCAAATGTCCGAACGCCGGCGAACAGATGTGCAACTCGATGTGCACCAACACCACGACGAGCAGCACCAACTGCGGCATCTGCGGGAAGACGTGCGCCGGCCCTTGCTCGGCGAGCACCTGCACCAACGCCTCGCAGCTCTCGACCCGCGGGAACCACACGTGCGCCCGCCTCACCGACGGCGCCGTGCGCTGTTGGGGCTCCGGTACCAGCGGCCAGATCGGCGATGGTGCCGCGACCACGCGCTACAAGCCGGTCGCGGTCGGGACGCTCAGCGTCGCCGAGGTCGTCGCCGGCGACACGCACACCTGCGCGCGCATGACCGACGGCTCGGTGCAGTGCTGGGGCTCGAACAGCTCCGGCCAGATCGGCGACGGCAGCAGCACCACCACCCCGCGGTATTCGCCCTCGCCGGTGAGCCTCACCGGGGTGACGCAGCTCGCGGCGGGCACCAATCACACGTGCGCGCGAACGAGCGGCGCAGCCCTCTGGTGCTGGGGCTCCAACGCGACCTATCAGCTCGGCGACGGCGGCAGCACGGCGACGCGTTATTCGCCGTATCAGGTGCCGATGGCAGCCGGCGCCCTGAGCAACGTCGCCGAGGTCGCGGTCGGACGCGATCACACCTGCGCGCGGATGACCGACGGCACCGTGAAGTGCTGGGGCTCGAACACCTACGGCCAGCTCGGCAACGCGTCGACGTCGACGACCGCGACGTCCACGCCCCAGACCGTCATGACGTCCGAGCTCACGACGCTGAGCAACGTGGTGCAGATCGTCGCGGGCCAGTACCACACGTGCGCGCGCCTCACGGGCGGCACGGTGCGCTGCTGGGGCTACAACTCGAACTACCAGCTCGGCGTCACGAGCAACACCACGGCGACCGCGAGCCTCATCTCGTCGCTGAGCGGCGTCACCTCCATCGCCGCGGGCGCGAGCCACATGTGCGCGATCGCGAGCGGATCGTTCTGGTGCTGGGGCAGCAACGCCTCCGGCCAGTTCGGCAACGGGACGACGGGCATGTACAACACGCCCGCGCAGATCACCGCGGTCGTCGCGCCGCTCGAGATCGCTGCGGGCGCCTCGCACACCTGCGTGCGAACGTCCGACGCAGTGCGCTGCATGGGCGCGGGGAGCTCCGGTCAGATCGGCGACGGCGGCTCGACGACCCGTTATTCGCCCACTCTCGTGACGTGGTGACGCGTGACGCGGCGACTCCGTGAGGTGTCGACGCGAGCGCGCCGAAATGGGGCTTCCATCGAAGCTCGCTCTCACGTACTTTCCGCGGCGCCTCGCACCCGGAGGGAGATGATGGCTCGCAACGCTCGTTCACTGGTCTCGTCGCTGGTCTTTCTCGCGCTCTCCACGGCGGGCGCGCTCGCCGTCGCGCAGCAGCCCCAACAGCCGCCCCCCGGCGGCACGGGCGCGCAGCCGTACAACCCGTATCCATACGGTCCCCCTCCGTCGACGCAGCCGACGACGCAGCCGACCACGCAGCCGACGACGACGGCCCCGGCGCCGTACCCCTATCCGTATCCGCCCTCGTCTCCGCCGCCGCAGCAGCAGCAGCCGCCTCCGCAGCAGCCGCCTCCGCAGCAGCCGCCGCCCAACACGGCGGGTGGCATGGCAGGGACGAACGCGACGACGACGACGACCACCACGTCGACGACCACGCCGGACGACAAGAAAGACAAGAAGGAAGACGACGGCGTCAGCGACCACGAGAAGGTCGTCCACCGCATCGGCGTCGGCTACTTCGGCCAGTTCGAGATGCCGCTCGGCGCCGGGACGGGTGCCGGCAGCGAGCCCGTGCAGCTGATCGGCGTCCGCTACTGGATGTCCGAGAAGATCGGCCTCACGCTCGGCGTCGGTCTCGGGATCCGTGGCGGCTCTCAGACCGCGGCGAACACGACCGTGGATGACGCGGGCGTGACCGCGTTCGGCTTCAAGGCCGGCGTCCCTATCTCGCCGTACTACACGAAGCACTTCACCTTCTTCTTCGAGCCACAAGCCCTCGTGGGTCTCGCGAGCCAGACGCAGAAGATCCCCGGCACGCCCAACGAAGTGAGCCTCTCGGGGCATCACATCGCGGTCGGCAGCACCGCCGGCGTGGAGCTCCACTTCGGGTTCATCGGCGTGCCGAACCTCACGCTCGACGCGACGGTCGGCCTCGCGCTCGACATCCGTGGCGGAACGACGAAGAATACGACGAACGGCGTCGTCGACGAGCGGAGCTTCTCCCAGACCTCGATCGCGACCTTCTCGCGCCATCAGCCGTGGAGCATCTTCCTCTCGAACGTCGCCGCGATTTACTACTTCTGAGGCCTCCATGCAGTTGCGGTTGGACCTGAAGCGCGTCGCAGCGGTGCTCGCCGTCCTCTCGGCGAGCATCGCTCCGTTCGCATGCAGCAGCGGCGTCGGGTCGAGCACGGCCCCGCCGAACCCGGAGTGTCACGCGGCGTTCAGCACCGAGACGATCACGCCGTCCGGTGCGCTCGAGAGCGCGAGCGGCGGGACCATCACCTGTGGCACGAGCGCCGGTGGTGGCGGCGGCAGCTTCAAGTGCGAAGCGCTGAAGCTCGCACCTTCGTGTGTGTCGTGCGTCCAGTCGAAGTGCGCATCGACGATCACCGCCTGCCTCGGCTCCGGCTGGCGGTCGGGACAGTTCGGCGGTGCGTGCGCCGACTTCGCGAACTGCGCTTGCCCCTGCGCCTCGACGAGCTGCGTGAAGGGGTGCACGAGCAAGGCGACTCCCGCGTGCACCGAGTGCCTCGACGACGTCGAAGCGTGCATCGATGGTCCGTGCGAGGACGAGTGCAGCACCACCGTCGACGCCGGCGGCGACACCTCGGTGCCGATGGACACCGCGTTGCCGTCCGACACGGGCGGGGCGTTCGACACCGCGCTTCCGTCCGACACCGGCGCGTTCGATACGGGCGGCGGCCCCATCGACACGAGCACCGGCTCGGGCTGCTGGTTCATCGATGCGCAGTTCGCCGGCTCGAGCTGCCGCTCCTGCATGGGGTCGTCGTGCTCCTCGCAGATGTCGTCCTGCGCGGGCTCGAGCTGGCAGCAGGGGAACTTCGCGGGCGGCACCTGCGCCGCGTATCTGGGCTGCATCTGCAAGTGCTCGTCGTCGGACCAGCCGTGTCAGACGTCATGCAACTCGGTGCTCACCTCGGCATGCTCGTCGTGCTTCGAGACGGCGCTCACGTGCCGCGAGATGAGCTGCAGCGGCTCGTGTTGACGGGATAGGAGGCGATCGTGCTCCGTGCGGCATTCCTCGTGACGGGCTTCTCGTTGATCACCGCGTGCTCCACGGGCGTGGGCTCGTCGCCGGGCTGGAAGAACGAGGGCACCGACCCGGCCGGCCAGACCAACCCCGATCGCGCCTTCAGCGGTCCGTCGGGAGGCAGCACCGGAGGCAGCACCGGTGGCGGCGGTGGCGGTGGCGGTGGCGGTGGCGGCGGCGGTGGCGGTGGCGGTGGCACCGCGAGCGTCACGACGGCGCAGTGCAAGGCGATCATGGCGGCGGCGAACGTCTCGCTCGGATGCTCGCCGTCATTCGACGTCAATTCGCTCAGCGTTCCCGCGGCCGAGAAGACGTCCTGCCTCCGTTTCAGCTACGTCTCCGCGGCGCTGGCCTATTGCTGGGCGGCCTCGTGTTACCGGGAGCAAGGTGACGGCACGAAGGCAGCCAACGCAGAGATCTGCGCGCAGTACACGCTCACGCAGGCCGATGATCTCTGCAGCACGGCGCCCTCGCCCGACACCACCTGTGCGTGGACGGTCGGCGTCTACGGCTGCGCGACCAAGGTCTCGCCGCGCCCCTCGAGCTGCCCACTCGCGCCAGCGAGCTGACAGGCCCGGCCGCGCCTGCAGCGCCGGGCGGCGACGCCGGAGCCGCGGCGGACGACGACGACGACAAGTAATCGCGAGCTCTCTGCCGCCGTCACGAGCCTCGGTTCGCGACGCACATCCGCGACGCACATCCGCGCGCGGCCTGAGCGACGACCTCGTCGCCGTGGCGCTTGTCACCGGCTGATGTTTCTGGGATGACGCGGGTAGTGCGGCGAACATTGCAGGAGCGACTCGAGGCGCTCGTCTCCGATTTCACGAAGCAGATCCTGCGTGCCGTGCGCGAGGCTCCCCTGGGGGAGATTCTCCCGCGTCGGCTCGCGGAGCGTGTGGCGCGCTCGAGCAGCAGCAGCGGCGGAGGTAGCAGCAAGGCGCCGAGCACCCGAGCTCGTCCGGCCGTTCGAGCAGCTGCGGTGCGAGCGCCGCTTCGACGCGAGCCGAAGCGAGCAGCGACGGCGACGAGGAAGACCATTGCTCCCGCCACGAAGAAGCCCTCCGCCGCCGTAGCGACGGGCGAGGCGCGATGGCGCTCGGTCGAGACGAAGGAGACGCTCGACGACGCGCTCCTCCGTCATCTCCGCGCAGGCGTCCTGCTCACGGTCGATCAGGCGGCCGCCGTCGTCGGAGCCTCGGAGTCGCTGCTCTCGGGCGCGGTCGATCGTCTGGTGTCGCATGGCTTGATCGGCGTCACCGGTGAAGGCATCGAGCGCTTCCTCTTCGCGTCAAAAGGCGATCACAGACCGGTACCGCGCGCGCCCGAGCTTCCCAAGAAGAAGGCTTCGCGACCGCGTCGCGTCCCCGCGATCCTCGCCCCATCCGCCGACAAAGCCCCAGCAGCCCCGGTCGAATCCCCGCCGATCGCTGCGCCCGACGCGCCGCCTTCAGCCCCCGGGGCACACCCGTTCGTCGTGCGTCGCAAGAAGGCCGCCGGCGAGGCCTGAGTCGCGTCATCGGCGGACGGTGGGCTGACGGACCGCGGCGACTGGGCGATGCTCCCCTCATGGCGGACTCGAGTCGGGTGGCAGAGGTCCTCGAGCGAGCGGTGGCTCGTGCGCGCGAGAACGAGGAAGGGGAGCCCGCGTCGTACATCCCGGAGCTCGCGAACGCGCCGCTCGACGCGGTGAGCGCGGCGATCACGCTGCGCGATGCGACGGTCATCCGCACCGGCGACGAGGATCACAAGTTCACCTTCCAGAGCTCCGCGAAGCTGCTCGTGCTCGCGGGCTTGCTCGAGGAGCGCGGTGAAGACAAGGTCTTCGAGGTGGTCGGCAAGGAGCCGAGCGGCGGCGGGTTCGCCTCGCTCGCGCGGCTCGAGACGCACGGGCCGATCCCCGCCAATCCGCTCATCAATCCCGGCGCGATCGCGCTCTCGGGGATGCTCGAGGGTCACCTCGAGGATCGCATCGCGTGGATCGAGAAGTGGTCCGAGAAGCTCTACGGAAAGACGCTGCCGATCCACCAACGCGTGCTTGCATCGGAGCGGCGTACGGGCGATCGCAACCGCAGCATCGCGTACTTCCTCAAGGCCAACGGCAAGATCGCCGGTGAGGTCGACGACGTGCTCGAAGCGTACTTCGCGCTCTGCTCGATCGAGGGCGGCGTCGAGGAGGCCTCACGGCTCGCCGCGGTGCTCGCGACCGGAGGGATCGCTCCGGAGAGCGGCGAGCGCGTGCTGTCGGCCCGCACCGCGAGCACCGTCGTCGCGATCATGGCGACGTGCGGCATGTACGACGAGAGCGGGGCGTACCTCTGCGCGACAGGCCTGCCGGCGAAGAGCGGCGTCAGCGGCGTCATCGTCGCGGTGGCCACCGGGCGCGGAGGCATCGCGGTGGCGAGCCCACGCTTGAACAAGAAGGGGGGCAGCGTGCGTGGCCACGCCGTGCTCCGCGAGCTCTCTCGTGAGCTCGGGTGGCACCTGGCGCTGCCCGATTGACAAAACGTGGTCCCGGATGCGCGCACATAATCATGCATGTCGGTGCGTGCAACCCATTGTAGGTAGACACATCTCACAAGGCACATGACCGCCCCATCACGAATCCTCTACCTCGAAGACGACGTCGATCTCCGGAGCGTGCTCTCCGCGGTGCTGTCACGGGAAGGCTTCGCGGTGACAGCCGTCTCTTGCGCCGAAGAAGCGTTGGAGCTCCTTGGCACCGAGAAGTACGACGTCATGCTCACCGACTACCGGCTCGAGGGCGAGCACGCGCCGTGGCTGCTCCGCAAGGCGAACGCGCGTGGGTTCCTGACGACCATGCCGGTCGTCGTGTTGAGCTCGGAAGAGAATCCGCCCGGCGTCGAGGGGCACCTGTATCTCCAGAAGCCCGTCGACTTCGAGCTGCTCGGGAGGGCTCTCGCGACGATGCTCACCACCCGCCTCGGCATGATCGAGGCGGACGCTGCCGCGACCAAAGCCGCGGGCCGTCGCGCGGACCGCATCCGGGCGACCATCGCGCGTTCGCGGCGACTGGCCCAGAAGCTCGCGGTCCAGATCCAAAGCTTCGAGGCGCGTCTCGCCGGCTGGGCCTTTCCGATCACCGCAACGCCGGTACGTGGGCTCGCCGTGGCGTGAGCAGGGCGTCTTCGCCTGGGCGCGCCCGGTACGCGACGTAGTGAATCGACGGCGATCCTGACCCGCGTATGCGCTGACGATCTTCGCGATCTCGGCGTCCGCCTCGGCGACGGTTTCCTCCAGGAACGAGGTCTCGTCTCCGGCGTCGCCGGTCTCGACGCCGACCACCAAGGTCTTGCCGACCTTGCCGGCACGGAGCACCTCCGTGCGGCTCAGATCGTACATGCCCTCACGCCCCCTTCCTGAGCCGCCGCCGGCCGCATGGCGAGCGCGATCCACGGTTTTGGTTTTCTTCGTCTCGGGGCGCGAGGGGGCGCGAGGGACGGATGATCCGGGACCGCCGAGCTCTTTCCTCGAGCCTCTTAAGACTCGACGGTCGCGCGCCGTACTTCCGTGATGACCCTCAGCTGCACCCAGCTCGTGGGCAGCGACAATTCGCGGGGTTGCACGCGCTCATACGGCGGCGGGGCCTGAGCGTGGTCGTGCGACGTGCGTGCCGAGTGCTCGCTGCGATTCCCGTCGCGCTGCTCTTGGCGTGCGACGAGGACCCGCCGCAGGCGGAGCTAGCGCGCGAAGATTCGGCGATTCCTTTCGACAGCGCGGCCATCGATGCGAGCGTCGACGAGACGATGATCGGCCCGGCGGACAGCGGCGCCGACGACAGTGAGGTCACCTCGATCGGCGCGGATGGCGCGTCGCTCGACACCCGCGTTGCGGACACGCTCCGCGCCGACGGCGTGTCGGTCGACATCGCCGTGTCCGATGCGTACCGCGCTGACGTCGTCGACACCTCGCCGCCGTTCACGAGCGGCTGGGATCCCCAGTTCGTGACCGGGAAGGGACTGAACCGTCCCTCGTTCGGGGTCGCCGTGCAGGGGACCAAGGTGTGGGTCGGCGGCACGTTCGACAAGGCCGGACCGATCGTCGCGGCGAAGATCGCCGCGTTCGACAAGACGACGAATTCGTGGTCGTTGCCTGCCGGCATGTCCTTCGGCGGCGCCGCTGAGTCGCAAGGGGTGAACGAGATCAAGCTCGGGGGTGCGAGCGGGAGCGATCTCTTCGTCGGCACCACCTTCGGGGCCGGAGCGTTGCGCTGGAGCGGATCGAGCTGGGTGACACTGGCCGGTGGCGTGAAGGATCCTGGCTTCGTGTGGGCACTCGCGCCGCTCGGCGCGGACATGTACGTCGGCGGCAACTACGTCACGGCCGACAACTCCGGCGTGTATTTCGCCCGCTGGAGCGGGAGCTCGAACACGTGGCTCGCATACAACCCGGGTCCCAGTTACTTCGTCTGGGCGATCGCGCACGACGGCGGGACGACCTACGTCGGCGGTGACTTCCAATACGTCGACAGCGCGCCGACGCAATACGTCTACGGGATCGCGGCCCTGGATCGCGCGACGTCCACGTGGAGCAGCTTGGGCACCGGGATCACGGGCGGTTCCAAACCCTTCGTCAGCGCGATCGTCGTCGACGGTGACTACGTCTACGCGGGCGGCGATTTCACGACCGCCGGCTCCGTCGCGTCACGCGGCATCGCGCGCTTCAAGAAGAGCACGAAGACCTGGGAGAGCATGAGCGGCGGCGTGCAGGGCATCGTGCACGGAATGGCGCTCGGCGGCGGGAAGCTGTGGGTGGTTGGGCTGTTCAACAAGGCGGGCTCGGTCGCGTGTGACGACGTTGCACGGTTCGACACCGCGACGGCGTCTTGGTCGACGATCGGCGAGGGCTTCTCCGGCGGGTCGTTCCCGACGCAGGTGATGAACGTCGCAGTCGACGGGAGCGACGCCTGGTTCGTCGGCGACTTCACCGTCGCAGGCGGCCAGACCTCGCAGTACATCGCGCGCTATCGCGACCCGTGACTCACCAGCGACTCGTCGCACGGCTGCTTCTCGCTTCTCGTGCAGTCGGACGACGAGGGGTGGGGCGCGACCGAGCTGCAGCTCGGAGCCGATACCGCGGCGGAGGTCGTCACCGATCCGGGGGCAGGCGCCTGACGATCATGCGATGCACTGGCGATCGGCTCATTGGGTCTTGCGTGCTTTCAGCTTCGACCACCCCGCCGCCTTCGCGTTGTTCTCGGCGAACGATTTCCACTCTCGATCGGCGGCCGCGAACCGAGTCGCCACGTAGTGGTGGATGTCGGCCTTCGCCACCTCTCGCCGGCGTTCGGTCTCTCGCAACAGGGCCTCGATCATCCCGCGAAGCGCGGCACGGTCGCGCAGCTGAATCTCACGATGGGCATCGCGCGCGAACGCGAACGGCACTTCGCCTGGCGTCGCCGCGATCGGCGCGGACGTCGCTCCACACGTGTCGAAGCAGAGCGCGCCGCGGGGAGGGTCGAGGCCGGCTCCCGCGCTATGTTCAGCGACGATGCGCGTGATCGCCGGGCCAGCGTCTTCGACCTCGTAGACGGAGGGTCGCAAGTCGACCTCGCCGCCGTCCTGAAATTCGGTATCGATGATCTCGCTCGGCGAGCTCTCCCAAGCGGCCTTGCGCTTGGCGATGCGAAAGATGATGCGCGGCGCCCGCACGACTTCGGTCACGCGTCCTCGATGACCTCGCGCGCAGCGTCGCGTACACCAGGACTGGGGTCGTAGACCGCAAGCCGTTGGAGACGCTTGCGCAGGTCGTTGTTCGACTGTTTGGCGAGCCCGTAGATCGCTCCCTCGCGCACGACCGACGACGCGTGGTCGAGGAGGCTCACGAGCGCAGCCGTCGCCCCCGCGTCGCGCAGCTCGCCGGCGATCTCCGCGGCGTAGGTGAGGGCGGAGGGCGCGAGCGCATTGCTCTCGATGAGAGCGATGAGCGCGACCGGCGCGCGCGAGGCCAGGACGCGGAACAGCTCTTCACACGGACGCGACCAGCCACCCTCCGCGAGGATCTGTGTCGGAACGAATCGGCGCCAAGCGTCCGCGGCGCGGACCTGCGTCCTGAACACGAACGTTCCGCCCTCCAGTGTCGCCGCCTGCTTCGGGACACGCGGCACGGCGGCGCTCGTCATCGGCGAGCGGGTGGCGGTATCGACGGCGAGGTCGGGGGCGCTCATGGGGTCGTGACCTTCAAATTGTACAACTCTTGGGCCAACTTCGACGCCTCGGCAACCGCCGCCGATACACCCCCGGGAACAACCGTCGCGGCCATGGCTGCATTCCGAACGTCGTGGTGGCGGTTCACATCGAAGCGCACGGGCTGGTTCGGCTGTAGGTGGATCGCGACCTTCAGCAGGCCGCGATCGGTCTGGAAGGCTCGCGACACCGTTGTTGCGACCGGCCTCAGACCACGCTGCAAGAGCGCCGGCGCGTCGGACAGCTCGAAGAGCTCGAGGAGGTCGCGTGGTGGATCCTCGACGTCGTAGCCGACGTTGAAGCCGACACCGGCCAGCGGCGTCTGGGGCAGTAGTCGCAGGATGTCCACCGCGAGACGTTCGACCTCGTCGAAGCACTCGCTCGTCGCGATTCTCGGCACGATGAAGAGTCGCCCGTCCTCGATGCCGAGTGCAACGAGCTCCGTCGCATACTCGATGGCGAGGCGCGGTAGCAGGGCGATGCGCGCTTCGAGCGAGCCGGACGAAGGACGAAGGAGGTTCTCGCCGACCCACTCGGGGTTGAACACCGCACGATTCCACGCGCCTGCGATGACGAGCGGGGATCGCGGGAGGTCGAGCCGCACCCGGGGTGTCGTATCGCGGGATGGCCCTCTCTGCCAGGGATCATTCGCGATCGGACCCCCATGGTTTTGCACGCCACAGTGGATTCGAACCACTGACCTTTGGCTCCGGAGGCGCGGCTCGGAGCACGGCAGGCGCTGTTTTGCAGGGTTCCGGCAGCGCAACGCCGACCCGAACCCCGCTTCGCGACGTCGTCGCGGACGCTTCGTGGCCGAATGGAGGCGAGGTCGCGACGGCGCTCCTCCGAGCGACCGCCGAGGGTGACGGCGAGCGCGCCGCGGAGCTCGCCGCGGAGCTCGCGCGTGCGGTCCTCGACGCGCCTGCTACCGTCCTCGCGCGGCAGATCCTCGAAGGAGGTCCGCTCGCCATCACGCGGGCCCTGAGGCTCGCGGATGCGGTCCTCGCGACCGAGTCTGTCGCTACCTCGCCGAAGGCGGGGGTGGCGTCGTGAGCGCGTACGACGACCCGGAGCCCCGCTCCGGCGCACTGGCCCGCGGAGTGACTTCCGCGGGGGAACCCCCCGGCCAGCATACGCTGACCGCGGACCAGCGCGCCGGAGCGAGGAGCTCCGGCGACGGTGACGCTTCCGATGGATGGTCTGTGGGAGGCGGTGCTCGGCCCGGGGGTGTTCCCAGAGTCCGTGCCAGGGACCCGCGCGCGGCAGCGCGTGGGGCGGGCACGCCTGGAGAAGCTCTCGCCATGCCTGCGACGGCAGCGGAGGCGTCCTCGCCCGCTTCCGCGTCTCCGACGGAGAGTCTTCCTTCCCTGTCGCTCCGCTCTCCTGCTCGCGCGCAGAGCGCGCGTCTGACGGTCGGCGTCCGTGTGTCCGCGGTCGAAGACCTCGCGGCGTCGAACGCCGGCAGTCCGAGCGAGGCGCGGGGGTCGAGTATCACCCCCTTCAATGCACAACCGGTCGTAGACCGAACGAGCCCGGTCCAGTCCCGGACGCCCCGCAGGCGTCCGCCCGCCCGCGGAACGCGTGCGCTCGCCGGAGCGTCGGAGGCGATGCCCATCGCCCGCGATGCCCAGGCATCGGCGGCAATGCCCAAGGAGCCGCGCAACGCTCCCCCCCGCCTCGACTGGTTGCGGATCGCGTTCCAGGTGGACCTCGCGCCGTCCGCGCTCGACGAGATCCGAGCTCGCGCGAGCGCCGAACGCGGCGGCGCGATCGCGGTGGGCGCGATGGAGATGTCGCTGGCACGCGGACGAGTTCCGGAGAAGTACGTCGCTACCAACGCCGATCTCGCGCTCGTGATCGACCAGCACGCGCAAGGAGGCTGGAACGTGACGGTGCAGATCACCGCCCTGTTCCTCATGCGGCATCAGCTCTCCGAGGCGATCGCTCTCACGCGCCGCGTCGCTCGCTCCCTCGGTCGCGTGCGTGAGGAACGCGTGCGACGGATCGACCTCGCAGTCGATGTCGCGGGAGCCGAGTTGCTGGACGTCTCTACGGAGACTTGGATGTTCCCCCGGGGCGGCGGCCGTCTGAACGTGTACGAGGTCGGCAACGACCCCGACGACGATCTCGCCGAGCGCGTCACGTTTCGGAAGTGCGGGAAGCAGTCGCGCGTGACGGGGCTGATGTTCTGCCCCGGCAGCACGATCGTCGGCCGCATCTACGACAAGCGTGCTGAGCTGGCGACCCGTCCCGCCGACGATTCGAAGACGATCGCCGAGTTCGCGCGTCTCGAAGTTGCCGGCATGATGAACGGGCCGGTGACCCGTGTGGAGTTCCAACTCCAGGGTGCGGTGCTCGACGACCTCAAGGTGAATTGCCCGCACAAGCGGGCGACCGACTGCACCTGCCCGCCCGCGTTCCGCGATCCCGACAACCTCGAGGACAACATCGATTCCGCCTGGCAGTACCTCACGCGCCGCTGGTTGCAACGCTTCGTGCCGGACACCGCAACCCGCCGCGAGAACTGCCACATCGACCCGACGTGGCTGCTCCTGCAGCGCGTTCAGTTTCGTCACGTCGCCGTGCCTGCGAAGCGGGGCCGGCGCCCCGGCGGCGCGACGTCGCGCCAAGCGCTCGGCACGGTCATCTCCTCGCTCGCGTCGTCGCGTCGCATCCGGCGGATCGACCGACATGGCTTCGACTCTGTCGAGGCGTGGGTCGACTCGCTCACCCCCCGGCAGGCAGAGCAGTTCGTCCACGATACGTTCCGCGAGATCCACGTGACGCAGGCGCTCCACGCCGCCCACGACTTTCTCGCCGAGGGTGAACGCAAGAACCAATCGATTCACGTCATCGCGAAGGAGCTCGCGCGCCTGGTCGGCGACAAGAGCGCCCGTGCGTGGTCCATCGACGACGAGGGGCGACTCGATCCGGTGACGTGGACGGCGGTCACCTTCGTCCCGATCGACTCACTGCCGATGACCAGCGCGGCATGAGGTCCAGCAGTCTCGATCGCGTGACTGGAACGAGCGGCACCATGACGACAAACCGACTGACGATGCGCGAAGCGGCGGAGCTCTGGGCCGTCACGCCACAGATCGTTCACCACTGGACGACGCAGGGCCGGCTCAAGTGCTTTACGCTCGACCCCGGCGGGAAGTGGTCCGCCGCTGTCGCCGACGTGCAGCGGGCGAAGATCCTCAAGCCAAGCGGCGTTGCGCGGATGCTCGGCGTCGGCACCGCCGATGTCGCCTCGCTCGCGTCTGCCGCGAGCACTCCACCGAGCTCGGGCCGGTACTCGCTGCGCGACGTCGCCGCGATGAGCGGCGCACGCAGCGGTCCAGGCGAGACGGCTTCACCAAGCGAGCCCCCGCCTCCGGCGCCGTTGCCGCTCGCGGCGCTCGCCTCCGTGGAGCACGGCAACCCGCTGCTCGTCGAGGTCGCGCGTGCGCGAGAGCGGGCCGAGCAACGTCGGCGAGGAACGGCAGCGGCCATGGATGCGTACCTGCGCGGCGAGCTCGAGCCGCGAGACCTCCCCGATTTCATGTTCGACGGCCCGGACGCGCCCGAATGGGTGCCGCGGTACGCCGAGAGCTGGGGTGTCTACGCCGAGACCGGCGAGGATAACGAGCGGCGACCGTGGACTCGGATCATCGCGTCGGCGCGGTGGGACTTCCCGTACTTTGAACCGGACGATCCGCGCGCGTGCGACATCGACATCCCGCTCGTCCTGAAGCCGCCGGGCGACGAGTACCAGGCCGGTTTGTTCTTCGAAGGTGAGCCGGTTCCCTGGCTTGGTAGGCGCGCGGTGTTCGAGGAGTCGCGCCGAAGGTGGGACGCCGAGTGTCAGCGGCGCCGGCCTGGGAGTGAGCGGAGCTCGGGTGCGGGCTCCGGCGGTACTGCTCGGACGAAGGCGCGCGTGAACCCCCGCGCGACGATCAAATTCTGAGCGACTCCGAAGCTGTTCCGAGCTCGCTTCCGACCGCGTGGCTCCCCGCGTCGGCAGTGGCCAGAGAAGCCGCTCGAACATTTCACGGCAGAGCCGAACGGCTTCAGCCTTAGAGCTATGGGCTGAATGCGCGCCCCTTCGTACTTGTCGCTTCAACATCGGGCACTCTGGCGCAGCTTTGCGCATGTCGGCGGGGCCACCGAAGCGGGGGAAGATGAAGATGAGGGAAGCGCCGGGGTGCGCCTATGGATTTCTTTTCTTGGCCCCGATATGGTCGGCCTTCACACCGTCGGTCTACGGGCGCGGCGTTGAAGGAGGAACTGATGCTCCATTACGCGCGAGCGATATTCGCTGTCGCCACGGTTGCCCTGGGTGTGTCAGTCACGCGCTCCGCGTCGGCGTTGCCCGCGTGGGTGCCGATGCCGAACGACCCTACGTCCGAGACGGGAAAGTTCAACAAGAACTACGCCTTGTTCAAGGTGACTTCGACGAAGTATCTCGCCGTCAGCACTAGCTTTGGTGGAACGAGTTTGCTCGATCTCGCCAGCGGCCTGTGGATCGCAGGGCCCTCGAACGTTACGCCGAGCGGCTCGCGCAGTTGCGCTCAACTCTTACCGAGCAACACGATCCTCTGTGACGGGTACGGCGCAGGCTCGTCCTCGTCCTACTACGACCCTTCCTCCAATATGTGGTCGACGGGGGGTGCCCTTACTGCGTGTAGCGCACTCCTTATCGCGCTCGACGGCGACCGAGTACTGCGTGTGTGCGGTGACGGAACTGGAACTTCGAAGATCTGGCGGCTCGCGACGAAGGCGTGGACAGCAACGGCATCCGCCCCGATTACGGGGGTAACCAGCTTCAATCTGACACCGCTCTCGACGGGCAACGTCATGCGCGTCGGCGGTTGGAAGAGTAGCACCGACCTGAACATGTTCGCCGAGATCTTCGACCCGACGACCGAACAGTGGTCGCTTGGGGGCACGCTGACGACGGGGCGAGGCGAGGCTGAATGGGTTCAGCTCGACGACGGTCGACTGATGTTCGCGGGCAGTATGCGCTACAGCGGAATGGAGACCATTCTGGGCCCGGGGTCGACATCGACTGAGTTCTACAACGCCGCAACGAAGACATTCACCGCCGGACCGGCTCTCCCCGCCGGCACCCTGATCGCAGGCGGAAACGCGGGGGGGCTGCGGCCCGGAGCAGTGCTCAAGCTGCCGAGCGGGAACGTGCTTTTCGGACTAGCACTACTGTGTCACCGAAAACTTGGCCCGGGTTCCGACGGCGTGAGAACCGCCTCGCATGGCGAATTTCAGCGGCGCGGGCAGCCTGCAGCGGTTGAGCGGCTTCATGGAGAT
>JBKJQC010000502.1:0-7788 GCA_046593995.1 Polyangiales bacterium | reverse complement strand
GTTCAATCGTCGGGGGCGTCGGGGGCGTCGGGGGCGTCGGGGGCGTCGGGGGCGTCGGGGGCGCCGAGGGGGAGTTCACCGCGAAAGACTTCCGCACGTGGCACGGCACCGTGATGGCCGCGAAGGAGCTGCGTGAGGCGCCGCCGTGCACCTCGCAGCGCGCGTCGAAGCAGACCGTGGTGAAGGCGATCACGGCCGTCTCCGCGCGGCTCGGGAACACGCCGAGCGTCTGCAAGAAGTCCTACGTGCACCCCGCAGTGCTCGACGCATTCCACCTCGGCACGCTCACGACGTTCACCTGCACCGTCGAGGAGCCGGCCGCCCTGAGCGAGGACGAGCGCTTCACCTTGGCGCTGCTCCACGCGACGGCTGCGGAGCTTCGACGCGCGGCATGATCGGCGTGCGGTGGGTGCGCGCGATCTCGGCGTAGAGCCGCGCGCTCGGCCGCGGCGTGCGCTCCTGCGTCTCGTAGTCGACGTGCACGAGACCGAAGCGCGGTGCATACCCCTCGGCCTACTCGAAGTTGTCGAGCAGTGACCAGTGCAGGTACCCGCGGACGTCGATGCCGCGCGCGATGGCGGCTGCGATCACGTCGAGGTGGCGGACGATGAACGACGGGCGCTGATCGTCGTCCGCGTCGGCGATGCCGTTCTCGGTGATCCAGATGGGTACGCCCGCGCGCGGTCCCCACACGTCGAGCACCTTGCCCAGGCCCTCGGGGTACACCTCCCAGCCGAGGTCGGTGGTCTCCGCGCCCTTCGGAATCGGTCGCTCGAGGAAACCGTCCGACGCCTTTCCGGAGAAGCGCACGACGTCGCGCCCGTAGTAGTTGATGCCGAAGAAGTCCTGCAGCTTCCGCGCACAGCAGGCGTGCGCGAAGGCGTCGTTGAACGTCGCTCGGTACGCGCGCGCGATGAGGCGATCGATCAGGCGCCCCTCCGGCTCGATCACGCGGAGGTGGTGCGCCACGCCGACCGACGCCGCAGGCTGCAGCTCGTGGATCGCGTGGTACGCCCCCGCGTGTGCGTCGAGGAGGCGCTGGTGCCCGACGACGGCCTCGATCGGAGCGTGCTCTGCCGGCGGCCACACCCCGAGGACGTAACCGAAAGCGAGGAGGACGTTCGGCTCGTTGATCGTGATCCACTGCGCGCAGAGATCGCCGAGCGCTTCGACCACCCGCCGGACGAAGAGGACGAAGCGACGGGGGAACTCGCGGCTCGTCACGCCGCCCCGCTCGGCGAGCCAGATCGGCAGCGTGAAGTGGTGGAGCGTGACCATCGGCGTGATGCCCGCGTCGCGGAGGGCGCCGAGCACCCGGCGGTAATGGTCGAGCGCGCTCGGATCGATCTCGCCCGGCCGCGGCTCGATGCGCGCCCACTCGATCCCGAGGCGATGCACCTGCATGGCGAGCGCGCGTTGCAGCGCGGCGTCCTCGGCGTACCGATGGAGCTGATCGCACGCGATCGCGGGAGTGTCCCCCGCGCGGATCCGCCCCGGCACCCGCGCAAAGGCCGCCCAATCCGACGCGTCGCAGTGCCCCTCGACCTGCGTCGCCGAGGTCGCCGTGCCGAACCGGAAGTGCGCCGGGAGCTCCACGCCTGCAGTGTAGATGCACTAGCATGCGAGCCGTGATCGCTCTCGGCCTCCGGCACCTCTCTCCTCTCTTGTTCGCGGCGGCGTTCGCCCTCGGTTGTTCCTCGAGCGAGAGCAGCGCGCCGGCCGGCGCGGCCGATGCCGCCGTGGACACCGGACCGCCCGTGGTCGGCGAGGTGCAGCGATTCGCGGAGCTCGAAGGATCGAGCGAGGGGATCGCCTTCGCCACCGACGCGAGCACGTTGTACGTGGGGTCGTCCGGGGCGATCCATCGCGTCGCCGTCGACGGTGCCGTCGAGAAGGTCATCGACGTCCCGGGTGTGCTGGGCATCGCGGCGCGCCCCGACGGGAAGCTGCTCGCCTGCGGCAAGGGAGAGGGCGCGATCGGAACGAGCGACATGCCCGGCGTCATCTGGCTCGTCGACCCGGTGGCGAAGACCAAGTCGGTGCTGATCGGCCCATCGACCGTCGCGTCGTACGCGCTCACGAACTACGTCGCGATCGCGCGCGACGGCTCGATCGTGTGGAGCGACAGCGCTGGCAACAAGGTGTGGCGCGCGACCAAGGACGGGGGCGCCATCACGTTGGTGACCGACGCGATCACCTATCCGAACGGCCTCGCGTTCGCGGCGACCGGGGATTTGTACGTGGCTTCGTGGAGCACCAAGACCGTGTTCGTGCTCCGACCGAGCGCCGAAGGGTATGGTCCGCCGGCTGCGATGTTCAACGAGGTCGAGAACGTCGACGGCATCGCCATCGACAGCACCGGAGCTCTCTACCTCGTGTGCAGCGGCCGGGGGATCGTCAAGGCGAACAACGAGGGAACTTCTGTGATCGCTGCCGGCAGCAACTTCAAGCTTGCCGCGAACGGCGCGTTCGGAGTCGGCCAGTACGGGTCCGAGTGGCTCTACGTCACGAACCTGATCGGCAGCCACGTGTCGCGCGTCTGGACCGGAGTCCGCGGCGCGCCCCTGCCCCCCTGAGCTACGGTGAAGGCTCTCCGCGTCGTCGCGCAGATCGCGCTCCTCGCTGCGATCTACGTCGCGTGCGATCGCGGCGCGCGCTGGGTGTCGTCGCCGGTGCCGGGCAACGTCGTGGGCGCGATCCTGCTGGCCGTGCTCTTGCTCTCGGGGCTCGTGAAGCTCTCCTGGGTCGAGGAGGGCGCCGACGTGCTCCTCGCGCACCTCGGCCTGTTCTTCGTACCCGCCGCGGTGCTGTCGATGCGATGGTACGGGACGCTGCGCGCGGATCTCTGGGCCGTCCTCGCGATCATGATCTCGACGACGGCGCTCGTGATGGTCGTCGTCGGCTGGCTCGCCGAGCCGCGTGGGGACTCGTGAGACCGTGGCTCGTGCTCGGACCGGCGCTCACGGTCGCGCTCTATGCGCTGTTCTGGCTCGTGCACCGCCGACGCCGGACGCTCGCGACGTTGCCCGTCGTCGCGGTGACCGTGGTGTTGATCGTCCTCCTCGCCGCGACCACCGCCGACCGCCTCGGCGATCTCGACGCCTTCGAACGCGGCACCGCGCCCATCGGCTGGCTCCTCGGACCCTCGACGGTCGCGCTCGCGGTCCCGCTCGCACGACGGCGTGAGCTCCTGCGGCAACACCTCCGCGCGATCGGCGCCGTCGCCTTCGGGGCGCTGCTCGGGGTCGCGAGCGCGTGGGGCCTGGCACGCGCGCTCCGACTCTCGCCCGCGATGGTCGCGACGCTCACGCCCAAGTCGGTGACCACGCCCATCGCGATGCCGATCAGCGAGCGACTCGGCGGCATCCCCACGCTGACCGCGGCGATCGTGGTGGTGACGGGCGTGCTCGGCGCGGCGTTCGGACCGCCGCTGCTCGATCTGATGCGCGTCCGCGATCCCGTCGCGCGGGGTGTCGCGCTCGGGACGGCGGCGCACGGCGTCGGGACCTCGAGGGCGATCGGCGAAGGGGAGCTGCAGGGCGCGTCGGCCGGCGTCGCGATGGTCGTCGCCGGGATCGTCACGGCGATCGTGGCGCCGCTCTTCTTCCGTTGAAGCTCACTCGGCCGAGAGGAACCGCCTCCGGACTTTCGGTCACGGACATGTACGTGCAGATGGCCGACCGCGCGCGGTGCGGCCACCGTCCAGCGCGAGGTTTCTCGGACAAATCATCAGACTGCGAGACGACGCTGGACGGTTTCCCCCTCGCGCGGGTTACGCTCGCCGAATGCAGATCGCACTCGTTGGCCTGGGGAAGATGGGCGGCAACATGGTGCAGCGACTGCTGCAAGGCGGACACGAGGTCGTCGCGTACGACCGTGACCCCGCTGCGGTGGCTGCCGTGGTCGACAAGGGAGCGGTGGGCGCGAGCTCGCTCGCCGACATGGTCTCGAAGCTGAAGCACCCGCGCGCGGTGTGGTTGATGTTGCCTGCGGGCGATCCGACCGAGTCGACGCTGCAGGAGGTGATCAAGCACTACGAGAAGGGCGACATCATCATCGATGGGTCGAACGCCAACTGGAAGGACTCGCAGCGCCGCGGCGTCGAGCTCTCCGCGAAGGGCTTCGACTTCGTCGACGCCGGGACGAGCGGCGGCATCTGGGGCCTCAAGGTCGGCTACTGCCTGATGATCGGCGGCGAGGCCCGCGCCATCGAGCACCTCGCGCCGATCTTCACCACCCTCGCGCCGCCGGACGGCTGGGCGCACGTCGGCCCGACCGGCGCCGGACACTTCACGAAGATGGTGCACAACGGCATCGAGTACGGCCTGATGCAGGCGTACGCCGAGGGGCTCGAGATCCTCGAGAAGAGTCCGTTCTCGCCCGACCTGCACAAGGTCACGCACCTCTGGAATCAAGGGTCGGTCGTGCGCAGCTGGCTCCTCGAGCTCGCCGAGCGCGCCCTCGAGAAGGATCCGCACCTCGATGGGATCAAGGGGTACGTCGAGGACAGCGGCATGGGTCGCTGGACGGTCCAGGCCGCCATCGACGAGAACGTGCCGGCGCCGATCCTCACGATGTCGCTCCTCACGCGGTTCCGTTCGCGTCAGGACGAGTCGTTCTCCGCCAAGGTCTGCGCGGCGCTCCGCAACGAGTTCGGCGGCCACGCCGTGAAGAAGGCTTGATCATGGGTGCCCTCGAAGACCTCGCGAAGACGCTCTCGGACACGAAGCGCATCGGGCTCAACGAGGAGCTCGTGAAGAAGCTGCGCATCGTCGACGAGGAACTCACGCTGACCCGACTGAAGGCGCAGATCGACGACACTCGTCCGCACCGGGCGATCCACATGATCGGCGCCTACGTCGAGAACGACACCGACCTCATCGGTAAGGGGGAGATCTACTGGTGGTCGGTCCCGATGCTCGGAGAGGCGTCGGGGAAGATCACCTGGAACCCGCTCATCGGGCTCCCCAACGGTGCGCCGCCGCACCGCTGCGGAGATCACGAGTGGATGACGAACGTAAGCCTCGCGGATCCGCCGCTCCTCGCGCTCGTCCCCCCGGGCGACGACATCGCCGCGGCGATCGTCCACGTGGCGTTCTACGACGACGACTGGGAGCCGGCGAAGCTCGAGCCCGCGATGAGCGCCGGGCTCGAAGCCCTCGCCGGCACGAAGATGCCCGTCGCCGATCCCGACGCGCTGATCGCACCGATCAAGAAGGCCATCTTCGAGTCGCTCAAAGCGAAGCGGGACGACCTGATGATGGAGCGCCAGCTCCGCTTCCTCCGCGAGGACGGCAAGGGATACGGCGCCGGCACCATCGGCTCCGCGCTCACCGAGTTCGTGCGCATCTACTGGATCGTGCGCGACGTCGTGAAGACCGAGAAGATCGGCCCTTTCAATCTCCAGAAGGGTCTCGAGCAGCGCATCCTCCCGCCGTCCGGGCTCGAAGGGGGCGGATTCCTCGCCATCTTCGCGCGCGGCGGCCCGGTGCGCGCCGATCCCTTCGGCACGCTCGACTCGGAGAAGCCCTTCCTCAACGTCGCGATCGAATCACGCCACGAGAAGTCGCTCGCCGCAGGGGTGACGCTCGTCGCCGAGAAGGAGGCGGACGTGGTCGCCTACTACACGCCGCCGGAGACCGGACCGCGCGGCTGACGCGCTCCGGGTCGCGGGACGACGTCGACGACCACGATGTCCGGACGTGCGAAGGTGCGGATCGGGATCTCGATGCCCCCGATCCCGCGCGACACGACGACGGTGGCGCGTTCGACGCGGTAGACGCCGTGGGGGTAGGTCTTGCCGAGCGGCCCCGGGACGACGATCGGCACCCCGCCCGGGAACGCGACGTGGCCGCCGTGGGTGTGACCGCAGAGGATCAGATCCGCGCGCTTCGCCAGCCTGGGGACCGCGTCCGGTGCGTGTGGGCGTGGGCGAGGATCGTCGACGCGTCCCCCACGCTGCGAACGCGCGCTCCGCGTCCATCGCGCCGGTCCACGCGCGCTTCCGTTCGGGCCACGATGCCGTGCGCGCGGCTCTCGATCAGCCCGTCGAACCATTCACGATCGACGGAGCGCCTGGCCCTGGTTACGGGGGACGCACGAGAGCGTGAAGCCGCTCGCGCTCACTTGCAGGAGCGATAACATCCGCCATAATGATCGCATGCCCGCCCCGCGACAGGTGCCGCTCTTCCGCGAGGCGCGAACGTCTCGCCGCGGGCGGCCGCCGGTGAAGGGGTCGGGACTGCCCCACACCCGCCGCCCCGCGGTCGACCCTCGCCACCCGCACCACGTCACGGTGCGCGTGCGCCATGGCACGTGGAACCTACGCAGTCAGCGCTCGTTCCGACGGATCGGCGAGGCCTTCGCGCGCGTGAACGAGCGCGAGGGGTTCCGCGTCACGCACTTCTCGGTGCAAGGGAACCACATCCACCTGATCGCCGAGGCGAACGACCGCCGGACGATGTCGAACGGCATCCGCGCGCTCCTCATCCGCATCGCGAAGCGCCTCAACACGATGATGGGCGCTCGCGGCCCTCGATTCGCGGACCGCTTCCACGAGCGCGCGCTGACCGCGCCCACTGCCGTACGGAACGCGGTGCGCTACGTGATCCACAACCACGCTCGCCACCTCGCTCAGGTCGGCAAACGCGCGCCCGTGCGCGACGAGTTCTGCTCGGTCGCGCATCCCGCCTTGATCGCCGAGCCGAAGTCGTGGCTCCTGCGGGTCGGCTGGCAGCGCGCGAGGCCCTGATCGCCGTAGCGACGCCCGGCGTACGCCTCCGCCCTCGCGTACGCGTACGCGTCGGTTCCGCACCTTCCATTCCCTCATGTACCCTCGCGCGCATGGACAACCCCCTCCGCGAGGGCCTCGTCACCGAGCGCATCCCGGCTCCGTGCAGCGTCGTCATCTTCGGCGCGTCCGGTGACCTCACGAAGCGCAAGTTGATCCCTGCCTTGTACAACCTCGCGGTCTCGCGGCTGCTCCCTCCCGGGGCGAGCGTGATCGGGTTCGCGCGGCGGCCGAAGTCGGACGACGAGTTTCGCAGCGAGCAGAAGGAGAACGTCGCGAAGTTCTCTCGTCGCAAGCCGCTCGACGAAGCGGTGTGGGGCGATTTCGCGCAGGGGCTGTTCTACTGCCAGAGCAGCTTCGGCGACGCCGAGGGGTACGTGAAGCTGCGGCTCATGCTCGACAAGCTCGATCGTGAGCGCGGCACGCGGGGCAACCGAGTCTACTACCTCTCGGTTCCCCCCTCGGAGTTCGGCACCATCATCGAGCAGCTGAAGTCGGCGGGGCTCGTGAACGAGGCCGACGATCCGAAGGGGTTCACGCGGGTCGTCATCGAGAAGCCGTTCGGCAGCGACTACGAGACCGGCGAGGCGCTCAACCGCACGCTGCTGCAGGCGTTCCACGAGAAGCAGATCTTCCGCATCGATCACTACCTCGGGAAGGAGACGGTCCAGAACCTCCTCGTCTTCCGCTTCGCGAACAGCATCTTCGAGCCGCTCTGGTCGCGCGAGCACGTCGAGCAGGTGCAGATCACCGTCGCGGAGGACATCGGGGTCGAGGGGCGCGGCAACTTCTACGAGGAGGCCGGCGCGCTCCGCGACGTGGTCCAGAACCATCTCCTGCAGGTGCTCTCGCTCGTCGCGATGGAGCCGCCGGTCGCGTTCGACGCGGACGCCGTGCGTGACGAGAAGACCAAGGTCGTGCGCGCGCACCGCGAGGAAGAGTCGGTCGACAAGGGATCGAAGACCGAGACCTTTGTCGCCATCAAGGCAATGGTCGAC
>JBKJQC010000463.1:0-6979 GCA_046593995.1 Polyangiales bacterium | reverse complement strand
CCGATCGAGGAGCGCCTCGGGATCGACGACGTGGAGCGCGAGGTGCTCGGCGGCGATGCGATCGGCGACCTCGGCGAGCGCGTCACGGCTCTCGACCACGAGCGCCATCCCTTGACGATCGACCGCGGCGCGCGCGATCGCCTTGCGCGGCAACGTCTCGAGCTGCAACTCCACCTCGCGCGCGACGGCCTCGGCGAGCGCCGGATCGTCCGTGAGGAGGAGCGGATAGGCGTCCTCGTCGTGCTCCGCCTGCGAGAGGAGATCGGCTGCGACGATCCGCGCGTCGGCCGTCCGATCGGCGACGACGAGGATCTCGCTCGGGCCGGCGATGCCATCGATCTTCACGTGCCCGGAGACGAGGCGCTTCGCGCAGGCGACGTAGATGTTCCCCGGTCCGACGATCACGTCGACCCGCCGGACGGACGCGGTGCCGTACGCGAGCGCCGCGATGGCCTGCGCGCCGCCCGCGTCGAGGATGCGGTCGATGCCGGAGAGGTGCGCCGCCGCGAGGATGGAGTCGTCCGTCGCGTCTCCCGCGAGCGGCGTCGCCAGGACGACTTCGCGCACGCCGGCGACGCGCGCGGGGATGGCGGACATCAAGACCGACGACGGGTACCGAGCCTTGCCGCCCGGCGCGTAGACCCCCGCGCGCTTGACCGGGCGCACCCGCGTCCCGAGCCGTGCGCCGCCGTCGTCGTAGACGAAGCCGCGATCGATCTGGTGCTCGTGGAAGGCGCGGATCCGCGTCGCGGCGAGCTCGAGCGCCTCGCGCGCGGGCTTCGGCAGTCGCGCGAGCGCCGCGGCGCCGGCGATCTCCTTGAGAAGCGGAGTGGGGCGGCGGCGCTCGAACTTCTCGCACGCGTCGAGGACCGCCGCGTCCCCGCGGGCCCGCACGTCGTCGAGGATCGCGCGTACGGCCGGCTCGACGGCAGTCAGATCGGCCTCGCCGCGATGCTCGAGCGCACGGAGCGTGGCCTCGAAGTGCTCGTTCGCACTCAGGCCCCTCCCCGGAGGGGCCCCTCCCACGATCGAGGGAGCAGACGCCCCCCGGCGCACGATCGTCAGCATGACGAGGTGCGTAGCGCGCCGGAGCGCTCGCGTCACGCCGGCCGCCCTACTCGAGTCGGCACCCGTGAGCATGCGCGAAGGACAGCGCGACGAACCTCCTTGAGGTCTCCGGGCCGCGGTGGTACCTCCGTCGCCCGACTGAATCACCATTCAGTCCGTCATTCGGAGGTCTCGAGCCATGGCCGTCGACATCAAGAATCTCTTCGACACGCAGCTTCCGGAAGCGATCGCGAAGAACCCCGACAAGGCCGCCGAGATCGGCCACATCTTCCAGATGAACGTCACCGGTGACGGCGGCGGCAGCTGGACGATCAACGCGACCAAGAACGAAGGTGGACCCTTCGCGAAGACCGGCACCGCGACCAACGCGGAGTGCACGATCACCATCGCGGAAGAGGATTTCCAGAAGCTCGTCGAGAACCCCCAGGCGAACGGCATGCAGCTGTTCTTCGCGGGCAAGCTGAAGGTTCAGGGGAACCAGATGCTCGCCATGAAGCTGCAGAAGCTCTTCGACCTCGCCAAGCCGCCGGCGTGAAGGCGAGCTCCACGAGCTGAGCATCCCTCGTTCGAGGGACGGAGCGCGGTCACGATCTCGTCGTGGCCGCGCGCTGCTTTTGTCGGCATGATCGCGGGCGATGAAGCGTCCCCTCGAAGACGTGCGCGTGTTGGATCTGACGAGGCTCGTCCCCGGCCCGTTCGCGACGTTGGTGCTCGCGGATCTCGGTGCGCGCGTCGACAAGGTCGAGGATCCGAGCGGCGGCGACTACCTGCGTCACATGCCGCCGCAGCTCGGCGACCAGAACACTGCGTTCCTGGCGATGAACCGCGGCAAGCGGTCGATGGTGCTCGACCTCAAGAAGCCCGACGGGCGCGCGACGCTCGAGCGGATGCTCCCGCACTACGACGTGCTCATCGAGCAGTTCCGACCGGGCGTGCTCGATCGCCTGGGGCTCTCGCACGCATCGTTGCGCGAGAGGTTCCCGCGCCTCGTCATCGCCGCGATCACCGGCTACGGCCAGACCGGTCCGCTCGCGCATCGCGCGGGGCACGACATCAACTACCTCGCGCGCTCCGGGATCCTCGGGCTCAGCGGACCGAGTGATGGCCCGCCGCAGCCTCCCGGCTTCCAGCTCGCCGACATCGGCGGCGGCATGTGGGCCGTGATCGGCGTCCTCGCTGCGCTGCGCGCGCGAGAGAAGTCGGGGGAGGGGAGCGTCGTCGACATCGCCATGAGCGAGTCGACCATGCCCTTCGCCATGGTGCAGTTCGGAACGATCGCCGGAACCGGCGACGCCGCGCGCGGCGCCGAACCGCTCACTGGCGGCATCGCGCCCTACGGCACCTACGCGACGAAGGACGGCGGCCACGTGTCGATTGGCGCGCTGGAGCCGAAGTTCTGGCGCTCGTTCTGCGAGGGCGTGGGCCTCGAGTTCGACATGGCGGGGATGCTCCCGGGCCCGCACCAAGCAGCACTGAAGACACGCCTCGCAGAGATCTTCCTCACGAAGACGCGCGACGAATGGGCCGCGTTCGGCGCCGAGAAGGACTGCTGCCTCGAGCCCGTGCTCACCCCGCGCGAGCTCGAGAGCGATCCGCACATCCGAGCGCGCGGACACTTCGTGCGTCAGCAGACGCCGTGGGGAGAGAGCCTCCAGCTGCGCCTTCCGGTCGGCGAGCCCGCCGAGGCGCCCGCGCCGGCGATGGGGCAACACACCCGGGAGATGCTTCGCGAAGTCGGGATCGCCGACGCCGACGTGGACGCGTTGTTCGCCGCCGGCGTCGTGCGCTGACCCCTCGTTCGCTGTCAGTCGTCAGTCGTCAGTCGTCAGTCCGAGCGAGACCGAGAGCGAGACCGAAAGGTCTAGAGTCGAGAGTCGAGAGTCGAGAGTCGAGAGTCCGACGCGAGCGAGACCGAGAGCCAGACCGAGAGGCAGGGCGGACGTCGGCCGCAACTCTCGTCTCGTCACCGGTGCTCTAAACTCTAGACTCTAGACTCTCGACCTCTCGTCTCGGACTTGACGGGCATCGATGCGGCGAACGGCAGAGCCCACGTTCCGGACAAACGCCGAAAGCCCCGCGGTGAGGCGAGGCTTTTGGAGGGGCGCTCCCGAAGGAGGTCCGAGGGACGAGCGTCGTGCTCAGCCCTTCGAGATCTTGCCTTCCTTGTGCGGGAAGTGTTTCCGGCACGTCGGGCAGTACTTCTTGATCTCGAACTTCTCGGACATCGTCCGCTTGTTCTTGGTCGTGTGATAGTTCGCACGACTGCAGTTGCCACACGTGAGCTTGATGATGTCGCGCATCGGAAAAACGTCTCCCCAAGTCCGGAAGGGCTGCGGAGGTTAGTCGCCCTGCCGCACCTGGTCAACCCCTCCCCGGAGGGTCCCCTCCCTCAATCCTCGTCGTCGTCGTCGCCGCGGGCACGTTCGCGCTCACGTTGTGCCTCGAGGCGTTTGCGACGTCCTTCGCCTTCGCCGAAGCCGCGGGAAGCGCCACCGCCGGGAGCGCCCGTTCCGGGAGGCCCGCCGGGGGGACCACCAGGGGGACCGCCGTAGTCGCGGCTTCCTCCGGCGAATCCGCCGCGTGCGCCGCCACCGCCCGCGTATCCACTGCCTCCAGCCGGAGGACGGTTCGCGCCGAAGCCGCTGCCGCCGCCTGCATGTCCACCACCGCCGCCACCGCCCGCGAATCCGCCAGCGCCGCCTCCCGCCGGGCGTTCGCCTTTCGGATGCGCGATGTTGATGTGGAGCGGGCGACCGCGGAGGTCGGCTCCCTTGAGCGCTTCGAGCGCCGCGTTCGCGTTCTCCGAGCTCTGCAACGTGACGAACCCGAAGCCGCGCTTGCGACCGTCGGGATCGGTGGGCAGGTGGATTCGGACCACGGGGCCCGCGCCTGCGCCGTTGATGAGGGCCTCGAGCTCTTCTTGGTTCGCGTCGTACGGGAGGTTGCCGACGTAGAGCGTCGAGTCGGGGCTCGGTGCGGACCGCTCCCGGAAGCCGCTACCACCCGCTCCTCCGCCGCCTGCGCCGCCACCCGCGCCCGGGAGACCGCCGGCTTCACGCTTCGGTGGCTCGGCCTGGAAGGGACGAACGCTGATCGAGTTGCCGGCCTGGATCGATCCGTTGAGCGAGTCGCGTGCAGACGCTGCTTCCGTCTGTGTCGCCATCGTGACGAACCCGAAGCCTCGGGGGCGTCCGGTCGCGCGATCCTTCGGAAGGCTCACGTTCAGCACCGTGCCGCCGGTGGCTTCGAAGAGCTGGCGGAGGACGTCTTCCGTGATCGTGTCCGGAAGGCCCGCTACGAACAACTTGCGTGAGTCCTCACTCGACATGTCGACTTCAGAGCCTCCGATGGATCGCCAGACGTTCGCGTAGCAGAGACCGTCGCACGACGACGCGCGCGGAGGCTCCCCCGGGACGAGGGTATCGGCTCGCTCTTCCGTGTCAACGCGACCGCCGCACGCGAAGGCAGCGACCTGCTCGCGGATTCAGGCGCGGAAACCGCGGGCGCGCATGGCCGCGGAGGAAGTCGTCTCCCGAGCACGGGGGCCGACGGCAGGCGGCCTGCTCGCGGGGGGCCGTCGCTCCGAGCGATTGCGCCGCAAAAAAGACCGCCATGCGATGGCGACGCGAGTAGGGTTCCCAGGTGGCGGCCGCTCGTATCGCTCGATCCAAAAGCTCGATGTGGCTCGCGGCGGTGGCGCTGCTCGGTAGTGCGCCGTATCAGTGCAAATCGAACGATCCGGAGCGCGCACGGGAAGAGACCCCCGGTGAGGCCCTCTGGCTCCTGTGCGGCCGCTTCGCGGATCAGGGAGACGACGCGTCCGCCAAGAAGACGCTCGACTACCTCGTCGAGCGCTACCCCTCGAGCCGCTTCGCCGAGCGCGCGAAGGCGGAGCGCACCGTTGCGAAATCGTGTGTCGGGGTGACGGCCGAGGCGAACGCGAAGGCGGCGAAGGCCTCGGCCGCGGCGTCGCCGGCGACGTCCCCTGCGACATCGGCGTCCGCCTCGAAGTGACTGCGCTCGCGTTCCTGATCACCGACCTACACGCGGCAGAGGCCGACGCGATCGTCGCGCGCGCCGCGGACATCGCGCGCATCGGACGCGCTCGCGACGCGTCTGTCGTGTTCGGGGTGCGTGATCACGACGCGCCCGCGCGCGCGAGGCTCGAGCTCGCGCGTCGCCTGGTCGCAGCCGCTCGCGAGCACGGTGCGCGCGTCGTCGTCCACGATCGCATCGACCTCGCGCTCGCTGCGGACGCGGACGGAGTGTGGCTCGGGGAGCGGTCGATCGACGCGCGTGACGCGCGCGCACTGCTGCGCGCCGGGGCGTTCGTCGGTCGGTCGTGCCACGATCAGGTCGGGCTCGAGCGTGCGTTCCTCGAGGGCGTCGACGCGGCCACGCTGAGTCCCGTGCTCCCCTCGCCCGGGAAAGGCGCGGCGCTCGGGATCGACGCGTTCGCAGCCCTTCGCGCGCGCCATCCCTCGCTGCCTGTGCTCGCGCTCGGAGGGATCGACGCGGCTTCCGTGCCGGCGCTGCGCGACGCCGGCGCGTCGGGGATCGCCGCGATCCGCGCGTGGCTGCGTGAGGATGGCGTGCGCTCGGTCGACGAGATGCTCGCTGCCTTCGTCGGCTGAGGGCCTTCGGCGCACGTCGCTCAGTCGGCGACGCCCACGAGCTTCCAGCCTCCTCCTTCGGCCGCGCGGGCGAAGAGCGCGCGCGCGCCGTCGTCCGCGACGATCCATCGATAGACGAGATCGAATGGCTCGCTCCACCACCCCGAGGTCACTCGCTCCGCGGGGGTCACGTCGCGCACGGTGCGGCGACGGCGCGGATCGCTGCCGCCGAATGCGCGGATGGGCCACGGATCGCCAGGGATCGGAGCGCGCGAGAGGATCACTGCGCCGATCGCCGGGGAGGGCGCGCGAAGTCGCTCGCGCAACGTCGGGGCGGGGGGAGGTGACGTCGACTCTTCGGCGACGAGCTTCGACGTTGCTTCACGGAACACTCCGCGGCCGTCTGGGCGTGGATCCTCGTTCCGCACCGGCGTCACGACGCGCTCGCCACCGAAGCGACCGCGTAGACGCGCGAGGGCGACATCGAGCGGGAGCACCGTCGCGTTGCGGCGTGCGAACGCGAGCCGCTCGCCGGTGTGCTCGATCGGTACGAGCCCCGTTGCGGTGAGGCGAAGCTTCAGGACGGAGCCGAACGTGCGGTCGTCCTCCTCGCCGCCTCGCCCGCGTGCATGGCCGTTCATCGCGGACGTCGTGCGGAGCGACCCCTCGAGCGTCGCGCGTCCGAGCTCGAACAGCCCGCGCGGGTCGACCTCGGGACGCGTCGGGCGGAGCACGATGCGGAGAGGTCCCTCCTCGCGTCGTCGTTCGAGGACGAGCTCGACCTCGGACACGCCCAATCCGCGTGCGGCGAGCGGCGGGAGCAAGCGCAGGCACGCAGCGCGCAGCGCGAACACCACGGCGTCGAGCGTCGTCGCGCCTCCCTCTCCGTGACCGCTCGTCGGATCCTCGGCGAGATCGACCTCCGTCGTGGGCTCCGACGAGGCCACGTAAGTGGCGACCGCCGGCGGTGCGTCGCCACGCGCGAGCGCGACGAGGAAACGACCTTCCTCGCCGAGGCGTGCGTGTACGCCCTCGAGCGGGAGCGCGGCCACGAGGGCCATCGTGTGTAGACCGAGCGCGTGCAGCGCTTCGATCGTCTCGGACGAGCCCGGGAGGAGCGACGTCGGCAGGGGCGCGAGGAACGAGGCGTCCCCACGGCGCGGGACGATCTTGCGGCGCGGGACGGTCGGCTGCGCGTCGCGTGCGAGCCGTGGCTCGATCACGTGGGCCGCGCAGACCGCGGCGAACGCGCCGTCCGCGATCCCGATCGTCGCGGGGCCGAGATCGAGATCTCGCAC
>JBKJQC010001087.1:0-3932 GCA_046593995.1 Polyangiales bacterium | reverse complement strand
CCCGCGCCGGTCGCGACGACCGCTCCGACGACGAAGCCCACGACGAAGAAGGGCTCGTACGGGAAGTTCGACTGACTGAAGAAAGCTTCTGTCCGGCCGGCGCGCCCGGGTACGCTTCGCGGCCGTGGCGTCTCTGATCACTGCGGTGCGCGACCTCGGGCGACTGCGAGAAATCGTGGCGGTCCTCACGAAGCACGGCTTCGGCGAGGCGATGACCCGGATGGGGCTCGGCAGCCTCGCTCCCTCGAGCTCGTCGGGTGACAAAGAGAAGAAGACCATCGCGTGGCCGACGCGCGTTCGGCTCGTGATCCAGGAGCTCGGGCCGTCCTTCATCAAGCTCGGGCAGATCGCCTCGACGCGCGCGGACATCCTTCCGGCAGATCTGATCGTCGAGCTGAAGAAGCTACAAGACGACGTCCCGCCGGTCTCCTTCGACGAGATCAAGAAGGCGGTCGAGGAGTCGCTCGCGCGGCCGCTCGACGAGATGTTCGTGCGCTTCGAGGAGAAGCCGCTCGCCACCGCGTCGATCGGTCAGGTGCACCGCGCGCGTCTCCGCTCCGAGCTCGACGATCCTGGACCCCCTCTCGTCATGAGCGCGCAGGGGAATTCGCTCGCGCAGGAGGAGCGCGAGGTCGTCGTCAAGGTGCAGCGCCCGGGCGTGAAAGAGATCGTCGATCGCGATCTCGAGCTCCTGCACATGCTCGCGCAGGTCGCCGATCGCTCGCTCGAAGAGGCGAAGATCTATGACCCAGTCGGGATGGTCTCGCAGTTCGAGCGCTCGATCACCGCGGAGCTCGACTTCGGCATCGAGGCGCAGAACGGGGAGCGCTTCCGCCGGAACTTCGCCGGAAAGGAAGACAGCATCCGCTTCCCCAAGTCCTACAAGGGCGCGTCGTCGCGGCGCGTGCTGACGCTCGAGTTCTTCGACGGGAAGAAGATCTACGCTGCCCTCGAGGCCGGGTACGACGGCAAGAAGATCGCGAAGAAGGCGCTCGGGATCGTCATCAAGATGATCTTCGAGGACGGCTTCTTCCACGCCGATCCGCACCCCGGGAACATCATCATCCTCGGGACCGCCGAGGACCCGATCGTCGGGATGATCGACCTCGGCATGGTCGGTCGGCTCTCTCCGGAGATGCGTGACAAGACCATCAAGCTGATGGTCGCTGCGGCGCGGAACGATTCTCTCGCGGTGGCCGACTCGCTCTACGCGATCGGCCGGCCGACGAAGAAGATCGACATGAACGAGTACCGTACGCACGTCTCGTTGCTGGCGGAGAAGTACCTCGGTCGACCGCTGAAGGAGATCGAGATCTCGGCGCTGATCAAGGATCTCGTCGACGGTGCGGTGACCTACGGGATCGAGATGCCGACCGATTTCATGATGGTCGGGAAGTCGCTGATGACGATCGAGTCGATCGGCAAGGAGCTCGACCCCGATCTCGACGTCTTCGGCGAGGCACAGCCGTACTTCATCGATCTGCTGAAGAAGCGGTTCTCGCCGGAGGAGATGGGGAACGAGCTGCTCCGGAGCGCCGAGCGCTTCGCGGGGATGGCGCACGACGTACCGTTCCACCTGCGTGAGGTGCTCGACGATCTGCGCATGGGGCGCATGCAGATCCAGACCGTCGAGACGCAGATGGAGCCGGCGTTCGATCGGCTGGGACGGCGCCTCTTCAACGGGATGGTCGTCGCTTCGCTCAACGTCGCCGGCGGGCTCGTGTTGATCTCGGTGTGGCAGTATCGGATCTGGCTCACGCTCGCCCTGTTCGTGCTCGCGTACGTCGTCTGGGCCTCTCACGTGGGCAAGGACGCGGTCAAGGCATGGTGGGGCGGCGGCAGTAAGAAGCGCTGACGATTCCCGAGAACGATTGAACACGGAGGCGCGGAGACACGGAGGATCGAGAGGTCTGCCGATCTCTTCTCGGACGCCTCGTTACCCCTCGCCTCTTGGACGCCGTCGAGACCTGCCGAGAGCACCGGAAGGAGCGGAGGGAAGGGATGGCAGCGGAGCGACCAGCGACGGGGAGGCCGCGATCGGCAGACTCTGGGGCTTCGCGCTCCGTGTCTCGGTGCCTCCGTGTTCAATCTTCTCGCGCCTCCGAATTCACATGCGGCGGCGACCGACGCCGATCCCGAGCCGCTCGCGCAGGTCGAGGTGGTCGGGGCTCACGAACCACGACACCAGATCGCGCACGACCTCGGAGGCGGGGACTCCGACGGCGGCGAGCTGCGCTTGATCGAAGCCGCGGATCGCCGTCGCCACGTCTCCGCAAAGGAGGAGGCCGGCGCGCGCCGCGGTGAGCTCGAGGCCGCGCGACCAGGTCTTGAGGTCCGCCTTGCCGCGGTCTTCGAGGAACCGCTTCACGACGACACGGAGCGCCTCGTACTGCACCGGCTCGAGGTGACGCGCGATCGTGCGCGCGTCCTCGGAGGCGCGCGCCTCCGCTTCGGGCGGGAGCGGGAGGTCGGGCTTCACGATCTTCAGCGCGCCGAGCAGGAGCGCCTCGAGCGCTCGGATGTTCGGGAAGAGGACCTTGAGGTGGGCGTCGCCGCGCCAGCTCGAGAGGTGGTGGCCGACGAGGAACAGGATCTCGTCGTGTCGCTTGAGGACGAGCGCGTGCCGACCGGCGACCGTGGACGGCGGCTCGGTACCGACCGGGATGAGCGCGCCGTCCTTGTCGGGACGGAGCGAGAGGCGCGGCGGCTCGATGCCGAGCACCTCGGCCGCTCCGAAGAACGCATGGGTGAGCAGCACCTTCGAGGTCGCGCGGTCCTCCCAGCGAACGTTCGCGGGCGGCGCGATCGAGGTGCGCATGGTCGTCGCGCGTGAGGCGCGCACCGCGGGCAGGATCATCTCGAAGATTTTCGTGACGAGGACATCCTGGTCCGGGTGGCGAACCGAGCGCGTGAAGCTCGGTGCATCGAGGCGTCCGCGGAAGGAGGGCGCGCGATCGGCGGTGTAGCTCGCGTAGTGGGCGTGATAAGCGGAGATCTCGTCGTCGGCCTTCTCGAGGGTGACGAGCGCTGCCGCGAGGCACCACGCGCGGTCGTAGCGCTCGGCGTCACGATAGAGGCGGAAGAGGGCGCGATACGGGTCGGCGTGCAGCGGGTTCTTCGCAATCGCCGTGTGGAGCTCGGTCGCAGCGTCGTCGACGCGACCGTTTCGCGCGTGGAGCTCCGCGAGGATGCGGTGGAAGCGCGGGTCGTCGGGTGCGGCGTTGCTCGCCATGCGGAACGACTCGATCGCGGAGACGTCGTTCTTCAGCCGGTCGCGATAGACGAGCGCGAGACCGTTCCACAGCTCCACCTCGAGCTCCTTCGACGCGCGTCCCGCGACGCGGTGGAGCATGCGGCGGTAGGCGCGTTCGAGGCCCTTCCAGTTCTTGCTCGAGGTGTGGATGCGATCGATGGACTCGAACGCCGTCAGCAGCGTCACGTCTTCGTCGAGGGCTTTCTCGAAGGCCTCGGCCGCGTGCACGCCGTCGTGACGCTTGTCGCGGTGGATCTGGCCGAGCGTGTTGAACACCTTCGCGCGACGCGTCGGGTTTCGATCGACGTCGGCGATCTTCTCGAGGATCTCGACCATCCGCGGCCAGGCCTCGACGCGGTGGTAGCCGTCGAGCAGGCGATGGAGGAGCGGCAGATCGCGCGGGCGGAGCTCGACCGCCTCTTCGAGCGCGTCGACTGCGGCGCGGGCGTTCTTCGTCTGCTGCAGGTGCACGTCGGCGATCTCGACGAGGAGCGCGCAGCGGGCGTCGACGTCGACGGTGATGTCGAACAGGCGTCGCTTGTGATCGACGACCTCGTTCCAGGTGCGACGCTCGGCGTGGATCTCGACTAGGCGCTCGAGCGTCGGTCGGTGCTCCGGATCGATCGCGAGCGCCTGTTGGTAGCTCGCGAGCGCGCCGCGCGTGCGTCCCTGCTCTTGC
>JBKJQC010000221.1:0-13912 GCA_046593995.1 Polyangiales bacterium | reverse complement strand
GGACCGCCGGCGGTTCAGGGCTTCTTCTTCACCAGGACACCGGTCACGATCTGGTGCGCCATCCGCAGCTGGAAGTCCTTCTCCAGATCCGGCTTCTTCGAAGGGAAGGTCTGCGCGACGCCGGCGTCACCGCCGGAAGTCGTCGTGACGGTCGTCACCGTGGTCGTCGTGCTCACGCCCCCATCCATCGCCGAGGGCAGCGTCGGGATCCCCGCATCGGTCGCCGGCTTGCCGCCCTCGGCGCCGAGCGCGTTCGGGAGATCCTTCTCCTTCTGCATCGGCGACTTGATCGGCTCGACCAAGCGCGACGGCTCGACCAGCACGTCGGGCTCGATCCCCTGCGCCTGGATCGAGCGACCGTTCGGGGTGTAGTAGCGCGCGGTCGTCAGCTTCAAGCCGGCGCCGTTCGGGAGCTCGATGATCGACTGCACGCTCCCCTTCCCGTACGTCGGCATGCCGACGATCACCGCGCGCCTGTGATCCTGCAGCGCGCCCGCCACGAGCTCCGCGGCCGACGCGCTCGACTCGTCGACGAGCACCACCATCGGCACCGACGTGAGCGCACCGCCGTTCGACGCCTTCGTCTCCTCGATCAGCTTTCCGTGCTGACCGCGCATCGAGAAGATCACGCCCTTGTCGAGGAACTCGTCGGCCACGTCGACGGCCTGGTTCACGAGGCCGCCGGGGTTCCTGCGCATGTCGAGGACGACGCCGACGATCTTGCCGCCGAGCTTCCCCTTCGCCTTGCCGATCGCGTCGACCAGCTCGCTGTGCGTCTTCTCCTGGAACTGCTTGATGCGCAGATACGCGACGCCGTTCGGGAGCGCGTCCCACGCGACGCTCGGCACGCGGATCTCGGCGCGCACCAGCGGTACCTTGTAGATCTTCCCGCCCTCGCTCGGACGTCGAATCGTGAGCTCGACCTTCGTTCCGGGATCGCCGCGCATCAGCCGCACGGCCTTCTCGATCGGCATCCCCTTCGCGTCCTGGCCGTCGATGGCGACGATCTCGTCGTGCGGCTTGATGCCCGCGGCCTCGGCCGGTCCACCCTCGATGGGCGCGATGACCGTCAGGTACTCGCCGCGCCCGTCGACCTCGATCCCGACGCCGCCGAACTTTCCGGTGGTCTCGCTCGTGAACTCGCCATACTCCTTGGGCGGGAAGTACTCGGAGTGCGGATCGAGCTCCGAGACCATGCCCTTGATCGCACCGATCAACAGTCGATCGCGATCGACGGGATCGACGTAGCGGTTCTCGACCTGGACCAGCACCTTGGCGAACTGATCGACGGCGCCGTGGGGCGACTCGTCGTTCTTCGCACCCTGGGCCGGACCGATGCCGATCGCGGTGACGAAGCCGCCGGCGAACGAAGCGGCGACGCAAGCTGCGATCAGCGCATGACGTGACGTGGGTCGCATGAAGCGCCCATCGTAGACCACCACGAGTTCGTGTGCGCCTCAGCGCGGCTTCGGGTCGCCGGTCTTGGTCGCCGTGACCGCGAAGCGCGCGTCGCACGGCAGCGTCGCGAACAGCGGCTTCGGCGTATCTGCGTCCACCGCGCCGACGACGTCGCGACAGTCCGACCCCTGCTCGATCGTGTACGAGTAGCGCAGGGTCCCGGTGAACGAGGCGACGCCGGTCGCCGTCGAGGGCGCGCCGGCGAGCGCGCCGGAGAAGTCGTCGGTCCGCAGGATGGTGCACGGCCCGAGCTCGTAGGCCTTGCTCGCAGGGCGGATCGGCACGCGGATCGTTTGCTTGAAGGCGAGCTTGCCGGCGGCGTCGATCGACCCCTCGATCGGATCCGCACCACTGAACCAGTACCCCTTGGTCCCCTCGCGCCGCAGCGTGACCTCGAAGTTCCACGGTCGCGGCGTCGCGTTGAGGAGCTCGGTGCAGGTCGAGCTCATGTCGGCGTCGGCGCTCAGCGCGTAGACACCGACCGGCGCGCCGGGCTGCGTGTCCTTCGGGGCGCTGCCGCACGCGGTGTACACGAGCAACGCAGAGACGATGACGCTCGTCCGAGTCGCACGCGAAGAGGGGCTCGAGATGGACCGCATCTTTCCGCGGTACCTTCCCCGGGAGCGCCGGGCCAAGATCCCCCCATGGGCGTGACACCCTGGGATCTCCGGCTCGCGGCGCGCACGGCCGCGCTCTCGGCGATCGCGCTCTCCATCGTCGGCCTCGTCGAGGGGATCACCGACGAGCGCGGGGTGGCAGCGGCCGGGACCGGGGGGCGTGCGATCGGCGTGCTGCCGCTCGCGCCCGTGGCCGGGGCGATCGCGGTCGTCATCGCGCTCGCACCGACGGTCGCGTCCGGAGAGCTGCGCGCGCTCGCCGCGCTCGGATGCTCCCCTTGGCGTGCACGCGTCGCGCCGGTGGTCTGCGCGCTGTCCCTCGCGCTCGTCGCAGGGATCGGCATCGCGGCCGGGGCGGTCGACGTCGCGGCGCTCTTCCCACCGCCGATCCCCGCAAGCGATTACCGCATCGAGGGGGACGCGTTCGTCTCCGATCGGCGCCGCGTGCGCATCGGTCTCGACGATCGCCTCGAGCGCACCGGCACCGTCCCCGCAGTCGAATCCACGCCGACGACGCGCGATCGACGCAAAAGGATCGCCGCAGCCACCGCGATCGCGCTCGCCGGGGTCGCACTCGCGCTGTGGGCCGCAGCGCCGATGAAGCGTCGCTTCGGCCGCGCAGTGGTCACCCTGACTGCCTGGGCGGTCGGCGAGATCCTGGCGTTCCAGGCCGCGGGCGCCGGCGCGGTGCCGCCTCTCGCGACCGCGCTCCCCTCGCTGATCTTGCTCGCGCTCCTGGCGATCGAGCTGCACCTCTCGCGCAACCTCGCGCGCGAGGAGGGGTGGATCTAGATTCGGTCTCGTGAGCGAAGCCGCGGCACGCCGATTCGATCCCTCGCGCTACGTGGTGTTGGTGCACGGTGGCGCAGGCGATGTCCCGATCGAACGGCGCCCGATCCACGCCGCTGGGTGTGCGCGCGCCGCGGAGGCGGGGGCCGCGGTGCTGCGGAGCGGCGGCGCTGCGATCGACGCCGTCGAGGCCGCGGTCCGCGTCCTCGAAGACGATCCGCACTTCAACGCGGGCACCGGCGCATGCCTCGACGAGGACGGTGCGATCGCGCTCGACGCGTCGATCATGGAAGGCACGAGCCTCCGCGCCGGAGCGGTCGCGGCGATGCCCCCGTTCAAGGCACCGATCTCGATCGCGCGCGCCGCGATGGACGACGGTCGTCACGTCCTCTACGCCGGCGAGGGCGCAGCGCGGTTCGCGCTCGCGAGAGGGTTCGCGCCGAGCACCGTCGAGGAGCTGCGCACGGAGACTGCGCTCGCGCGGTGGAAGGAGCTCCGCGCGGGCAGAGCCGTCGAGAAGGGCTGGGCCGGTGGCACCGTCGGTGCGGTCGCGCGCGACACCCAAGGTCACGTCGCCGCGGCCACGAGCACCGGTGGCATGTTCGACAAAGCCGCGGGCCGCGTCGGCGACTCGCCGATCCTCGGCGCCGGAACCTGGGCGGACGACGCGCTCGGCGCCGCCTCGACGACCGGCCACGGCGAGTCGTTCATGCGCACGGCGTTCTCCGTCCGTCTCGTCGAGTCGCTTCGCGATGGAGGCCCCGCCGAGGAGCACGCGCGCATCCGTCTCGAAGAGATGAACGCGCGCGTCGGCGGCACCGGCGGCGTGATCCTCGTCGACGCGCGCGGCGGCGCTGCGTGGGCCCGCATCACCAAGACGATGAGCTGGGCCATCGTGCGCGGTCTCGACGACGGCGAGACTGCGGAGAGCGGAGTGTGATCAATCCTTCGGACTGATCTTCTCGTACGCCATCTGGCACTCGTCGCCGACCTTCGACAGACAACTCACGATCAGCTTGCGCTTGCCGGTGCTGATCGAGAAGCTCTCGAAGCTGCACTCCGCGCGAACGACGTTCTCGGTGCGCGACACGGTACAGCCGGCGGCCCTCGCGCTCGCCTCGACGTGTACGAGCGCTTCGTTCTCGTCGTCGACGGCCTTTACGTACGTGCCGTTCGGGCCCGACGGGCGCGCCGGCGCGTACCCGCCGCCGCGCGGCGCTCCGTAGCAAGCGTTCAACGATGCGGCGAAGCCGGCGGCACCGAGCGCCAGCGAGACGCGGGCGAGTGGTCCGTCGACGAACCGCCGTTCCGCCTGGAGGGACGAGCTCGCGCAGAACGGACAGCTCTGCGCGTTCGCACGCACGTGACGACGACACTCCTGGCAGGCGACGAGATCCATCGCTTGCCAGTGTCGCGGAGAAGCCTCACTCCGTCGACACCATCGCGCGCAGCCAGGCCTTCGTCGTGTTCGCGCCGACGTGTCGTGCGACCTCTCTCCCGGCGCGAAAGGCGACGAACGTCGGCATCCCACGGATCCCGAGCCGCGCGGCCACTGCGGGCGCCTCGTCGACGTCGAGCTTCACCACCTTGAAGGCAGAGCCGGCCTGCTGCGCCAGCTCCTCAACGATGGGCGCGATCATCTTGCACGGCGGGCACCAGGTCGCGCTGAAGTCCACCAACACCGGGACCTCGCTCCGTGTGACCTCTTGCTCGAAGCTGACATCGTCGACCTGCAGGACTTTCGCCATGATGACCTCCACCCCGTCCGGTCTCGAGCGTGAGGCGCATTACACCCGTAATGTGGCGCCGCCTCGCGACCTGACGCGCGAGCAGCCGTGAACACCGACGTCCTCGAACGCCTCTCGGAGCTCGTGCGCACGCGACGCGCCGGCCTCGCCGCGCTCGCACGCTCGGAGGGCGTGACCCCCGAAGACGCCGTGGACTGCGTGCAGGAAGCGCTCGTCACCTTCCTCCAGCGCGACGATGCGCATTCACCCGAGCGCAGCGAGGACGACTGGGGCGCGACGCTGGCTGTCATGGTGCGGAACGCCGCGCGCAATCGCCGTCGACGCCACGACCGCGCGCGACCGCACGACGACCTCGACGCGGTCGGGCGAACGGCCGCCAATCCACGCGCGCCGTCTGCGGAGGAGGCGATCGCGTGGGCCGAGGATCACGTGCGCCTGCGCGCGTGCGTCGAGGAGCTGTGCGAGATCCAGAAGGCCGTCGTCACCCTGCGCATGCTCGAAGAGCGGCCGGGAGACGATGTCGCGGCAGCGCTCGGGATCACGCCGGGCCATGTCGCGGTCCTCTTGCATCGCGCGAAGTCGTCGCTGCGCGCGTGCATGACCGCGCGTGCATGACGTTTGCGCGCGGCGGCGGTTTCTGCCAAAGACGGTCGGTGCGCGTCGACGTCGTCACGTTGTTCCCCGAGCTGTTCTCGACCTTCGTCGAGACGAGCTTCGTCGGCCGCGCGGTCGACCGCTCGACCCTGTCAGTGCGGTTCCAGTCGCCGCGCGCGTTCGGCCTCGGAAAGCACCAGGCGGTCGACGACACGCCTTATGGCGGCGGGTCGGGGATGGTGATGCGCGTCGACGTGCTGGTCGCCGCCTTCGAAGCCCTCGACGAGAGCGCCGCCGCCGCCGGTCTCCCCAAGGCGCGCCGCGTGCTGCTCACGCCTCAAGGTGCCCGCTTCGATCAACGAGCAGCCACGCGGCTCTCGGCCGAGCCCGCCCTGATGCTGATCTGCGGCCGCTACGAGGGCTTCGACGAACGCATCCGCACCTTCGTCGACGAAGAGCTCTCCCTCGGCGACTTCGTCATGACCGGCGGCGAGGTCGCCGCGATGGCCGTGATCGAGGCGACGATCCGCCTCCTCCCCGGAGTCCTCGGAAACGCGGAGTCGATCCGCGAAGAGTCGCATAGCGAGGGACTGCTCGAGTACCCGCACTACACGCGTCCCGTCGAGTTCCGCGGCATGCGTGTCCCGGAGGTGCTCCAGAACGGAAATCACGCGCACATCGAGAAGTGGCGGAAACAGCAGTCCCTGGAGCGCACGCGCGAACGGCGGCCGGATCTGATCCGAGACGACGAGTCCTGAGCATGACGGGTCGCTGAGTAGCCTTGGTCGCACCCATGCATTCGTGTGACCTCTCGGCCGGCTACGGCGTGACGTCTGGCGGCAAGCGGAGCGATCGTTGCTTTCGCGAGCCCAACGACTGCAGGAGCTGCTTCACGGGCGCCTCGGGCACGACGATGGGTGGTCAGGTTCTCACGAGCTCGTGCCACGCGGTCCACTGACGCTCTCCGCTCTGTGTCCGCGTCCTGACACGGTTGAGTGTTCATGCTCACGGCTCGCAATTGGGCGTACGGCGAGACGATCGGGATCCCGGTCGGAGACGCAGAGAGCACTTCCGTCGGGTATCCCCGGCAAGAGACCCGCGTGTGGCCGTCGTCCTGTACGGAACGGCGACGGTTCGGTGGTGCGCGACCTGAGCAAAGTCTGCGTGCCTGCGGCGCGCAGACCAGGCTTGAAGGTTCAACGATATACGCTATCATTCAAAATGATGCGGGTGGAACAGCAGGAACTCCGTTTTTCGTTCGCGCACGGCGGAAGGCGTCTCGGGGCTGGGCGGCCCAAGGGGTCGCGCACGAGCGATCGCATGCCCCACACGCGACGCCCGCCCGTCTCACGCCACCGGCCGCACCACATCACGCTGCGTGTGACGCAACCCACCTGGAACCTGCGCGCGCAGCGCTGCTTCGAGCCGATTCGCAAGGCACTCGCCGCGGTGAGGGCACGCGCCGCGTTCCGCGTGGTGCACTTCTCGGTGCAGCACAACCATCTGCACCTGCTCGTCGAGGCGGAGGATCGGCCGCGCATGACGCGCGGCATGCGCGCGCTCCTCGTGCGCATCGCGCGGGGTCTGAACCGCGTGATGGGCGCAAAGGGTCGCCGCTTCGCGGACCGTTACCACGAGCACGTGCTGAAGACGCCTAACGAAACGAAGAACGCCTTGCGCTACGTGCTCGGCAATCGTGACGTGCACCTGCGTCGGTGGAAGCGCGGCGAGGCGGGCATCGACGCGTTCTCGTCCGCGGTCGCGTGCGAGCTCGTGACCACACCCGCCTCTTGGCTCCTCCGCGAGGGGTGGACGCGGGCGGGGCCGATGTGACCTTGGTAGGATCGAAGTCGGTGGACGACTTCGAGCGCCCGTTCCTGCTCTGCCGATCCGACTATTCGACGGTCTCGCGCTCGTCCCCGCTGAACGGTCTCTCGTGGATCCCGGGACCGCTGCCCGTGGTGGGAGCGACGTCCAGTACCGAGCTCGACGAAGTGGAGGAGCATCCTCTGGAGCGGATCCGTGACGCGCTGAGGCAGCTCCCGGACGTCAGGGAAACGACATTCGAGTACGCGACGCCAGAGGCGGTCGAGGATCACGTGCGACTCCTGTCGCCGGGCGGCGACGTCATCGTCTGTTGAACCCCGCCGTCATCGTCGAAGTGCTCTCCGAGCGTACCGAGGCGTACGACCGCGGAAAGAAGTTCGAGCACTACGCCACGATCCCCGACCTTTCGGCGTACGTGCTGATCGCGACGGACCGCAGAGCAATCGAGCTTCGCGAACGTGCGGGTGAGGTCTGGACCCTCCGCACGTTCGGCCCCGGCGACAGCGTCGTGCTCCGCGCAATCGGGGTGGAGCTCGCCGTCGACGAGTACGAGGGCATCGCCCTCACCACGTCCGAGTGACCGCGAGCCTCAGCGAGGAATCTTGGAGCTTCGCCCCTTCCCCGCAGCCTTCGTCGCAGCATCGTGCTTGTCGAGGAACTCGTCGTAGGACCCGCGGAAGTCGATCAACCCCTCCTTCGTGAACGCGAACAATCGCGTGGCGAACCCGGCGATGAGATCGCGGTCGTGGGTCACGACGAACGCCGTCCCCTCGTACTTCGTCAGTGCTTCGCCGAGCGCCACGATCGACTCGAGGTCGAGGTGGTTCGTCGGTTCGTCGAGGACGAGGACGTTGTCCTGGGCGAGCATCAGCTTGGCGAACATCAGGCGCACGGCCTCGCCGCCCGAGAGCGCATTGGTCGGCTTCAACCCCTCCTCGCCCTTGAACAGCATCTTTCCGAGGAGACCTCGGACCTCCTGCGTGCCGGCCGTCGGATCCACCGAGTGCAGCCACTCGGCGACGGTCGTGTCGTGCGGGATTCCTTCGCGGTGATCCTGCGCGAGATACCCGACCGAGACGTTGTGTCCCCAGGTGATCTTCCCCGCGTCCGGCGGGAGCTCGCCGACGAGGATCTTGCAGAGCGTCGTCTTGCCGACGCCGTTCGAGCCGACGATGGCGATCTTCTCGCCCTTCGTGATCAGCGCGTCGAAATCCTTGGCGACGACGACGTCCTGCCCTTCGTTCGCGGCCTCCCAGACCTTGCTCAGCCCCTCGATGGTCAGCGTCTGCTTCCCGGAGGGCTTCTTCACGGCCACGTGGATGTAGGGGCGCTCGATGTTCGACTTCTTGAGCTCGGCGATCTGCAGCTTCTCGATCTGCTTCTTCCGGCTCTGCACCTGCGAGGCGCGGGTACCGGCGCCGAACTTCGAGACGAACTCCTGGAGCTGGGAGATCTTCTTCGACCGCTCGGTGTTCTCCTGCTCGACGCGCTGGCGGAGCTGGCTCTTCGCGACGACCATCTCGTCGTACGCGCCGGTGTACGTGATGATCGTGTTGTAGTCGATGTCCGCGATGTGCGTGCAGATCTCGTTCAGGAAGTGGCGGTCGTGGCTGATGGTGATCAGCACGCCCTCGTAGCTGCAGAGGAAGCGCTCGAGCCAGCGGATCGAGTCGAGGTCGAGGTTGTTCGTCGGCTCGTCGAGGAGCAGCGCCTCGGGCTTCCCGAACAGCGCCTGCGCGAGGAGCACGCGCAGTTTGTAGCCGCCGGCGATCTCGCTCATCTTCCGATCGTGCTGCGACTCGGGGATGCCGAGACCCGCGAGCAATGTCGCCGCGTCGGAGTCGGCGGTGTACCCGTCCTCCTCGCCGACGACCGTCTCGAGCTCGCCGAGCCGCTCCCCCTGCTCGTCCGTGAGGGCTGGCAGGGCGTAGAGCGCCTCCTTCTCGGCCATGGCGCTCCACAGCCGCTTGTTACCCATCATGACGACGTCGAGCACGCGGTACTCTTCGAACGCGTACTGCTCCTGCTTGAGGACGGACGTCTTCTCCGGCCGCGAGATCTGCCCGTTGTCCGGCTCGAGCTCGCCCGACAGGATCTTCATGAACGTCGACTTGCCGGCGCCGTTCGGACCGGTGAGGCCGAACCGCCGCCCCTCGCCGAACGTGACCGTGACGTCCTCGAACAGCCGCTTCGAGCCGTACGCCTTCGTAACCTGCATCACCTGGATGGACGCCATCGCGCGCGCTCTCTAGCACGCACCGGAGAGAGTCGTCAGTCATCAGTCGTCAGCCGAGAGGGCCGAAGCGGCCACCGCCGAGCTGGGAAACACCGCCCACGGACGGGTGCCCGCGATGGAGTCGACCTCCAGGCGCGAGCTCGCGTCTCGTCTCGTCTCGCTCGTCTCGTCTCGTCTCGTCTCGTCTCGTCTCGTCTTGTCTCGACTGACGACTGACGACTGACGACTGACGACTTCTCTACTTCCCGAGAGCTTCCGCGCGGTTCACGATGCGGGGCGTCAAGAAGATGACGAGCTCGCTCCGGGTGTCGCTGGCGCGGCGGCGCTGGAAGAGGATGCCGATGATCGGGATCGAGCCGAAGAACGGGATCTGATCGAGGTTTCGGCCGGTGTTGCGGGTGTAGATACCGCCGATGACCACCGTCGATCCATCAGGCACGAGCAGGTCGGTCTCCGCCTGGCGCTTGAGGATCGTCGGATCGCCACGGGCCGAGGTCTGGTTGAAGTCGGGCTCGTCGCGGTTGATCCTCACGTGCATCGCGATGCTGCCGTCGGCGGTCACGTGCGGCTTCACGACGAGGGCGAGCTTCGCTTCCTGGAAGGTCGTCTGCACGCCCTGCGCGCTGATCTGCGAGAAGGGAATCAGGGTGCCCTGGCTGATCGTCGCTTCGCGGTTGTCCAACGTGAGGATGCGCGGGCTCGAGATGATCCGCAGCATGCCGTTCGTCTCGGCAGCGGAGAGGCGGACGTTCAGGTTGACGACGTTGTCGATCGATCCGAGCGAGAGACCGAGCGCACCGCCGGCCCCGGTACCGACCGTGGCCGGCAGGTTGACGGCGAAGTTCGGATTCGGGATCAGGTTCTGGAACGGCGAGAGACCGGCCGTCGGCGTGAGCTGATCGCTCGCACCGCCGACCATGCCGACGCGGCTCGGGAACGCGAGGCCGGTCGGGTTCCCCGTCGCGCTCGAGAAGGTCGCGTCACCGCCCCACTGGATACCCACGTCGCGCAGGTAGCGGCTCGTCGCTTCGACGATGCGCGCCTCGATGAGGACCTCCGGGGTCTGCGTGTCGAGCGAGTGCACGAGCGCCTCGATCTGATCGAGGTTCGCCCCGACGTCGCGGACGATGAGGACGTTCGTACGCTCGTCGATCGTGATCGAGCCACGGGGCGACTTCAGCTCGGCCGCCTTGGAGGCGAGCTCCGTGGCGTTCGCGTAGCTGACCGGGATGAGCCGCGTCTCGATCGGCGCGAGCTCGAGCTCCTGCTTCTTCTTCGCGATGGCCATCTCGCGCTCTTTCTCGAGCGCTTCGGCCTTGGCGACGCGGATCAGGTTGCCGGTGCGGACCATGCCGAGGCCCTTGGCCTGCAGCACGACGTCGAGCGCCTGGTCCCAGGGGACGTTCTTCATCTTGATCGTGACCGAGCCGGTCACGTCGTCCGCCGTCACGATGTTCACCTTGCCGACGTCCGCGAGGAGCCGGAGGATGTTGTGGACGTCCGCGTCCTTGAAATCGAGGTCGATGCGGCGACCGGTGTACTTGCCGCCGGCCTGCATCGGGACGCTCGAGAGGAAGCTCGACGCCGAGTCTTCTTCCTTCTGCTCGTCGAAGAGCGGCGCGTCCTTGGCGATCGTCTTCGTCTTCTTCGCGGCCTTGCCGTCGGGACCGAGCCCCGTCTTCGTCGACGAGAGCGGGTCGATCTTCGGCCCCCCCGGCTCGGAGCCGATCTTGACGAACGTCCAGACCAGGATCGTCGCGCCCGTGGTCTCGTTGATCACCTTCACGTCGGCGGAGACATCCGCGCCGCGCTCTGCTTCGAGCACCACGAGACCGTTCTTCTTGTACGCCGAGACGGTCGCGACGTTCCCCTTGAAGGCCGTCACGTCGAGCGTGCGCTCGAGATCGTCGGGCAGCGCCGTTCCGGTGAGCTCGATCTTGCTCTTGCCCGGGCCCGTCGCGTTCGCCGAGTAGCTGACGGCGCCGTCGACCTTCACGATGATCTTGTCGGCGTTGGTCTCGTGCGCGAAGGAGATGTCCTTCACGGAGGAGACCTTGGCGCCCGCTGGCTTCGCGACCGCGTCGTTGGGCGTGAGCCAGATGCGGAGCGTGTTGCCGTCGACGCGCACGCGATACGTCGCGTCCTTGGTCAGCGCAATGGACACGCGCGTGAGCGGCTTCCCGCCGGCGTCGGCGGATTGGGTGAGCACCCCGCCCACCACACCGGTCTTCGCGGTGATCGCGCCGACGCTCGCGTCGACGTCTGCGTCGTTCACGTCGACGATCACGCGTCCGGCTTCGACCCGCGCGCTGTAGATCGGCGTCGACGTCCCGACGACCTCGACCTCCGTCACGCCGCCCTTCACGGAGGGGGCCCCGACGGCCGCGGCCGCGGTCTCGTCGAGGACATGGACCTCGACCTTCTTGACGTGGTTCTTGCCGGGGGTCTTCGCCTGCGCGAACGCCACCGGTGCGGCGAGCCCCGTCGTGAGGCCGGTGGTCAGCATGAGCGCGCTCATGAAGAGCGCGGACGCCTTTTCCCCGATGTGTCGGCCGACCTGTCGTGCACGTCGCTTCTGAGGCATGGCGCCCACTCCTAGATCGATAACTTACTTATGTAAGTGACCGCTCGTTTCCGGACTCGAGTCATGAGATCACGGCGCGGAACGCGGTCCGGATCTGCTTCGATGACTCTCAGGCAAGCTATTCGTAAACTGCTCAACGTAGTTGGGCCAACAAAGTGCGGCGCGTTCGACTCGGCGCCACACTCGCTCGGCGACTCAGCTCTTCTCACCTTCGACGTGCAGCGGCACTTCGCGGTAGGTCGGCTGCACCTCGGGGTGCAGCGTGTCCTCACGCACCAGCACGACTTCGTTCTCTTTGATGCGATCGATCTTCCAGTACAGCGGGTAGCCGCTCATCGCGCCGGGACCGAGCTTCACCATCTCGCCTTTGCCGATGTGCGCGCCGCGCTGGACGATCCACCCCTTGCCGGTCGGATCGACGAACATCGCGCGTCGCTCGCCGCCGGAGCCGACCAGCGCGACGAGCTTGAGCTCGTCGATCGCGTACTTCTCGAGGACGACCTGGTACTGCGGCACGACCTTGGTTTCGTTGCTCGGCTTCACGACCTGCGTGAAGGCGTGGAACGGATCACGGCTCGTGTCGCTCTCGCTGAAGTCCGACTCGCTGAACGTGATCGGCGCCACGGTTGCCGACGCGGACGCCGACGCGCTGGCCTTCGGCTTCGCAGCGACGGCACCACCGCCGGGGGGCGGAGGCGGCGGGGCGGCCGAAGACCCGCACCCCTCGGCGACGAAGACGAGGGCCGAGGCGACCGCGACCAGCGCGATCGGAGCGAGCTTTTTCAGCGTGATCATTTCGGTCCCCCAGGCGGCGGAGCGGGCGACGCACCAGGCGCGGGCGGCGCACCAGGCGCGGGCGGCGCACCGGACGCGACGGGCGCGATGGGCTTCGGCGCGAGCGCGTGGAACGTCGTGGTGAGACACTTCGCCTGCAGCATCGTCTCTTCGTTGTCGCCGGCCTTCGGCGAGCCCATCTCGATGTTCTCGACGTTGATGATGCGGTCGAGGCGACCGACTCCGGCGAAGAACTTCGCGAGCTGGTGGAACTTACCGGAGACCTCGAGCTTCACCGGGACACGCGCGTAGAACGGCTGGTTCTGCTCGTCGGTCGGGACGACGGTTTTGACCTTGAGACCGGCGATCTCGGCCTGCTGGTTGATGTTCGCGAGGAACGACGCCATCTCCGACGTCTCGGGGAGCATCTTGTTGAAGTCGCGCGCACGCGCCTTCTTCTCCTCGAGCTTGGTGGTGTCGTCGACGTACGCCTTGTAGGCCTGAGCGGCCGTCGCTTCTTCCTGGCGCAGCGCCGCGTTGCGGTCGCGCGCTGCGTTCACCGCGCTCGCGAGGTCCGCGAAGAAGAAGAAGTAGTAGACCGCCGCGATGGCAGCGAGGCCTACGAAGCCGGCGAGCAGCTTGATGCCGGGGCCGATCTTGGAGAGTTTGCTGGGTGCGGGAGGCGCGGCCATCAGTACTTCACCTTGGCCTTCAACTCGAAGCCGATGATGGAGAACGTCATCCCCGTGACAGGCTCCTTCTCGGACTTCTCTTCGGTCTTCACGAGCTTCACGTCCGTGAAGTACTTGGAGACCGTGATGCGGCGGAGGAACTCTGCGACGTCGTCATTGGTCTTGCCGTAGCCCGAGATGCCGACGGCGCGCTCGTTCTCCTTGAAGGAGGTGACCCACAGGCGATGCGGGTCCCACTTCTCGGTCGGGACGGCGCCCGGGTTCTCGCGGCGCATCTTCTCGAGCGTGTCGGCGTCCACGGTCGGCATCTTCCGCGGCGTCAGCACGCGCGAGAGCTCGAGCATCATCGCCGTCGGGCCCGTGCGGCCTGCCTGGAGCTTCGCGATGGCGTCCTCGCGCGCTTGGTACTCGGCGAGCTGCTTCTTGATCGCTTCGTGGTTCGCGACCTTCGTCTTCTTGTCGACGAACAGCTCGAGGCGAACCGCGCCATCGAGGCGTCGATCGCCGACAAGAAGACGAAGGTCGCGAACCACGAAGCGATCAAGAAGCAGCTCGCCGAGTACCAAGCGCGCGAGGACGCCATCGCGAAGCTC
>JBKJQC010000123.1:0-14975 GCA_046593995.1 Polyangiales bacterium | reverse complement strand
ACTCGTCGCGGAACTGTTCCTTCTTCGCCTCGACCAAGCGATCCACGCGCGCGGGGTCGCTGCGCTTCGGGCCGTCGACGTCGACGTGATCGGACACCGGGCCCCCGCCGACGTTCGCCGGAGCTTGCGAATGCACGGTCGTCGTCGTCGTCACCTTCGCGGTGCGCGTCGGCACCTGGACGACCGTCGGACGAGGCGTGCTGCCACCACACGCAGCGGTCAGCGCGACCGTCGCTGCAATCAGCATGTTCTTGGAGCTCATCGTGGCTACCTCCACACCGCGACTGAAGCGCAAGAGCGATGCCCAGCGCGAGTGTGCCGAAACCACGGATGAGCGTTCCCGCGCGGCTCGGTCGACTGGTTCGTCGTCATCGCGTGGCGAGGCCCCCGGTCGCGCCGCCGAGCTCCGGGCGTCAGCGCCGAGCGATCGGCGTGCCGGGTGCGGGCGCGAGCGACCGGACGAAGTGCATCACCTGATCGAGGTGCTTGATCACCTGGAACTCGTGGTTGAACACCGCCGCAATCGTGCCGCGCGGATCGATCACGTACGTCACGCGGTGGCTCAGGGGCAAGAGCGGGAAGAACACGTCGTACGCGCGGGAGATCGCGCGATCGGCGTCGGAGATCATCGGGAAGGTCACGGTGAGCTCACGCGCGAACGCGCACTGCGTCGGGAAGTCGTCGCACGAGACGCCGACGACCTCGGCTCCGTGCTCGCGCAGGTCCTCGTAGTTGTCGCGGAAGCCCTTCGTCTCCACGGTGCAGTTCCGGGTGAACGCCTTGCGGAAGAAGTAGAGGACGAGGATGCGGCCGCGCAGGCCATCGAGCGACACGCGTGCCCCGCTCGTCGTGTCACCGGTGAACGAGGGCGCGCGCTCCCCGACCTTCAGCATGACGCGACGCCCATCGCCGTCATGGTACCCCGCGCCCTCATTTCAGCGTGCAGGACATCGGCCGCGCCGCGTGCTCGAAGGGATCGTCGAGCTTCGCCCGCAGGAGCACGGCGTGCGTCGGATCGTGTGGCGCGACGAGCGCGACGTAGTGGACCTCGTCTCCGTCCGCGGCGGCGAAGATGCTGGCCACACACGTGCCTTCCGGCGAGGTGCGCGCCGTCGCCACCTCGCCCGTCAGCTCGAGGGTCGGCTCGCCTTTGCCCGTGACGCTGATGGTCGTTGCGAGGGACACGCCGCTGCGGGCGCCCTCGCGTCCGGCCGGCGTGCAGACTATCGTCGACGGCTCCCCAGTGAGCTCACTTCGTTTCGCGGGCACGAGCTCGACCGGATCGGGCGTCACGACGTCGAAGGGGAGATACCCCACGGGCCGCTCGAGGCCCGCGTCGTCGTTGGCGCGGGTGGCGATCGACAACGCCGCGCGCTTGCCGACGTCGACGAGGCGGACGTTGTCCTCGCCGAGCGTCCACGTCGCGGTCTTCCAGCTCTTGCCGGCGTCCGTCGTCCCTACGAGCATGACATCGGGGCCGTCGTACCCGGCGAGCACGATCGTGTCGCCGCGCTTCCACCCTTCGTCCCACCACGCCGTGCCCTCGACGTGCGGCGGGCGCGGGAACGTCTCGACCTTCCCGTCGTCGCGGAACCAGTGGAGCTTCGTGTCGCCGGTGAACGGCATGAACAAGAGACCGCCGTCGACGATCGACGAGAGCGCGGACTTCGACTCGCTGCCGACGCGGAACGGCGGCACCTTCGCGAGCTTCGCCTTCGCGACCTTGCCCGTGCGCGCCGAGAGCCAGGAGAGATCGACGTCGACCGGATTGTACTTGTCCTCGGGGTTGTTCTTCGCCGCGAACGCATAGCGTATGTACACATGTCCGGCCGACGAGGTCTCCGACCAGCGGCGCACGTTCTTCGCGCTCTCCGGCGGCGCCAGCATCAGCGTGAGGATCTTCGGGAGCTCACCCCCGCGCGCGAAGGTGACCGCGTGCGGCTTCGGCACGTAGAGATCCGGCGGCGGGGGCGCGAGGTAGCGGACGTCGTGATCGAGGCCGATCGAGTGCGACCACGGCATCTCGCCGGTCACGTTCTTCCACGCGCCGCTCGCGACGCAGGTGATCGCGTGCGGTGCGCCTTTCGGCGGCGCCTTGGGAGCAGGCTTCGAGGACTGCGCGGCGACCCCGCCGCTCGCGCCGGCCGCGAGCTCCCACCCCACGCGAACGCCGCCTTCGACGAGGCAGCCGGCATCATTGCACTCGACGCTCGATGCGTCGGACGCGCCGACGTCCGTCCAGTGAGCGCCTCCGTCCGCCGTCTCGAACGCGCGGCCCTCGGAGATCGCGAAGCCGCGATCGCCGGCGAGATCGATGCTCCCGTTGCCGAACGGCAGATACGTGGTGGACGTCGTCCCGAGATCGGGCGCGACGCGCACGAGCTCCCACGAGTCGTCGGTCGCGTCGAAGACCATCCGCACGGAGCCGTCGCTTCCGATGGTCATCGCGCGGAGCGACGTGTTCCAAGGGAGCGCGGCATCGACCCGGGTCAGCGCGGTCTCCGTCGGTGCTGCGCGGAGCAGCACCGGCGCGTTGGCATCGTAGCCGTAGGCGATGATGCGTTCACGGACGGCGTCCCAACGCGCCGTGTGCACCCGCACCTTCGGCGACGGCAACGAGAGCGGCTGCCAGTCCTCGGAGCCGAGCTTCACGCGCGGTGGCGTGCAGGTAGGGGCGCCATCGGGGCAGACCTCGCCGATCGCGATCCATCGCGGCGCGACGATCACGCTCCGACCCCAGGTCGTGGCCCCGTCGAAGCTCCCGACGGGCTCCCACGTCACGCCGTCGTCGGTCGTGCGAAAGAGCAACGTCTTCGGGCCATGCGCAGAGCCCGGCGTGCTCTCCCCCGCGACGGCGGCCACGATGGTCGATCCCGCGCCGGTGAAGTGCACTGGGCCTGGTGCGGGGAAGGAGCGTGCGAGCGGCGTGCTCCCGAGCGGCGCGACCGACACCGAGGCGACCGCGGCTTTCAGGGTGCGCGTGATCAGACGCTCGCCTGCGATCGTGCGCATCGCGCGCGGCGGCGGATCCTGATGCGGCGACGTGACCGGCAGCCCAGAGAGCTCGAGCTTCCCTCCTGCGTAGCGGGCGTGCGGCGGATCCCCGCCTGCGCCGCGGAGCCAGAGCGTGCCCTCGACGTCGCGCACGAGCTCGCGCGCGCCGAGCCCCGGCGTCGCGACCACCGACCACGTCGCCCCGTCGTCCGTCGAGGCGAGCACACGCTGCGGATAGAGCAGGATCAGCGCCTCGGCTCGACGATTCGCGACGAGCGAAACGGCGGTCTCTCCGGCGCGCACCGCGAGAGGGACGACCTTCCATGTCGCGCCTCCGTCGACGGAGCGATGCAGCATGCCCCCGGCCTCGACGGCGAGGAGCGCGAGCTTGCCCGCTGCGACCGCGCGGAGCTCCGCCTTCGGTCCGGCGTGCGACCGCGTGAACGACGCGAGCGCCGAGGGCGCGAGGTGCGCCCCGCCGCGCTCGTCGAGGAAGAGCACGCCGTCGGCTTCGCGACGCACGTCGACCAGATCGGCGGGTGCGAGCTGCGGCGCGTCCTCGATGGCCGCGCCGGGACGCACGATCCAACGCCGTCCCATCTCGCCCGCGCGTAGCGTCGCGCCGCCGGGCAGCGAGTCTTCCGCGAGCACGGCTCCCTCGCCGAAGAACGTCCACCGCGCGCCGCGAGGCTCGGGAGGAACGTTCGACGGCGGACGCGGCGCGACGGTCGTCCGCGGCGGTTGCGCCGGCGGTGGTGAGCACGAGACGAGCGAGAGGAGAGATGCCGCGCAGAGCTTCGTACGCATTTCTCTCGTGAGCGTACCAAGCGCCTGCGCAACGCGTCCCGCGACGAGCGTCGAACGAGGTGCCATGTCCCATCCGCGAAGAATCGCCTCGAAAAAACGCGTCCTCGGTGCCTTCCCCTGGCTGCTCGCGATCGCGGCGTCGACCGCGCTCGGGAGCTGCTGCGTGATCTGCGTGCCGCTGCCCCACCCCGGCGGACCGATCGACCAGGCGCCGGTCGCGTTCATTCGCTGACGCGTTCGGAGTGGCCTCGCACGAGCGCCTCGACGAGGTCGAGCAGCGCGATGGCGTCGATCCGCCGGCCGATGCGCAGCACGGGGAAGGGAAGCTCCCGCTCGTCGCAGTCCACCGTCCGGTCGAGACAGACGACGAGGTGCCCGACGTGGGCCGCGCGCAGAGCCTCGAGCTTCGCGCCGAGCTCGTCGGTCCAGAATCGGATCACCTCGACGCGTACGCAGTCGTCGCCGCGCACGAGCTCGAAGTCCGGCACGAACACCTGCACGCCGAGGCGGACACCTTCGCCGCGACGCGCGGTCCATCCGCGGCCGAGGCGCTTCACGTCGGTGAGGAGCGCGGGCCGCCCCTCCCGCGGCAACGAGCGCCTTTGCGCGACCGACGGATCGTCCTCGATCGTGACCGTAGGTCGCTCGCGGCCGAGCACGCAGCGGAGCGTGAGACGAAAGCCGCGTGTCGCGAGGATCGTCGGGTAGAACCGGGCGAGCGCGTGGCCGTACTTCGCCGTGCTGCGCAGCACGGTGAGCGGCCCGGAGACGTCGAGCGAGATTCCGTCGTCCGTGACCGAGGCCGTGCACAGCAGCCCGGCGTGCTTGGCGAAGCGAACGATGGCGTCGACGTGCTCGCGTACGTCGACGCGCACGCTCTCGCTGCGCGCGAGCAAGCCTTGGACGAGGGCGACGTTGTACGCCTCGATCACCGCCCCGGCGGCGAGCGGAGCCTCGGGAGGGAGGACGATGCGCGCCGAGGCGCGGTCCGCGAACAACGAGCGCTCCACCTCGTCGGCGTCGACGGCGAGGCGCGCGGCGGCGCGCGCGAGCACCGCGTTGCGGTCGAGGGCCGCGTCGCGTGCGCTCTCTTCGAAGACCACCGCGCGCACCCGCTCGGGCGGAACGGCGCTCACGACCCTCGAGCCGTACGCGCGCTCGAGGACGTACGCGACGCCCTCCGCGGCAGGGAGCGGAGCGCCCCGCTCCCACGCGATCGATCGGACACGGGGCAGGAGCGCGCGATCGCGCTCGCCCGCCGTCCGACCGACGAAGCGGCTCGCGACGTCGACCATCGACTGCACCCACGGCGCGTCGGCCTCGGTCAGATAGCGCGGGGTCACGCGCTCTTCACGCGTGACGAGTGACAGCAGCTCGGTCGGCAGCAAGAGCCCTCCCCCGCGCACGCGTGCGCGCTTCGTCGATGGTGTCGAGCGTGACGAGCTCGTAGGCGGTCGCGCGCTTCCCCTCGCGCGGGCGCAGGATGCGGCCGATGCGCTGCACGTGCTCACGCGCGCCGAGGGCGCCGCCGACCACGATCGCCACGTTGGCCTCGGGCACGTCGATCCCCTCGTTCAGCACGCGCGCGCTCGCGATCGTGCGCACCGTACCGTCGCGGAAGCGCGTCAGGATCCGCTCGCGCTCCTCGCGCGACGTCTCCCCCGTGATCACCGGGACGAGCGACTCCGTCCCGATCGCGTAGGCGTCCCGCGCGCTCGCCGTGAAGACCAACGTTCGATCCCGCCGGTGACGCGCGAGGAGCTCCCGCACGCAGCGGCGCTTCGCGGCCGGGTAGGTGGCGAGCGCCGTGGCGCGGTGCATGGCGGACACGATCTCCGGCCCGCGCGTGGTGCGCGAGATCGCGCGCAGGCACTCGCTCCATTCGAGGTACGGGTTCCGCTGCAGGAGCTCGTGGCGGAGGATGCGGAAGGGCTCGATGTCGTGCTCGTAGCGAGCGCGCTCTCCCTCCTCGAGGGCGACGGCGAGGCGGATCGTGTCGAGCGCTGCGAGGTGCGTGCCGGCCAGATCGGCGATCCCGAGCTCGCAGACCACCGGTCCGAGGAGCTCGCGGAGACGGCGCTCTCCCTCGGACGCCGGGCGCGCCATCGTCGCCGTGAGCCCGAGACGGAACGGCGCGGCGCACGTCTCGAGCGCCTCGGCCCGCACACCCGAAGCGAAGTGGTGGACCTCGTCGACGACGAGCATCCCGAACCGATCGCCGTAGGTGTCGAGGCGGCGGTACGCGCTCTCGAAGGTCGAGACCGTGAGCGGCTCGATCTCCACGATGCCGTCCCCCATCGTGCCGACGGGTCCACGTTGCGCCGCGCGCAGGAGCGCCGCCCACTGCTCGAGGAGCGCGCGCGTGGGGACGAGGATCAACGCGCTGACCCGCGCGCGCGCGATCGCGGCGAGCGCGACGCGTGTCTTCCCGGCGCCCGTCGGCAGCACCACGATGCCGCGCCGATCGAGCGACTCGAAGGTGTCGACCGCCTGCTCCTGATAGGGGCGCAGCGGACCGACCTCGATCGCGCCATCGTATGGGAGCATCCCTGCGCGCACCCGATCGTCGACTTCGAGCTCGGAGGATGGCCGCGGTACGCGCGCGTATTGATACGCAGGCGCGCGGTGGATGCCGACCCGCGCGTCGAAGCGCATGTGGACGGCGCGCCCGCCGCGCGATGCACGATCGACGTCTCCTTCGAGGCGCAACGTGCCGCGATCGAACTCCACACGAAGCGTGGCCATGACATCGAGCACACGACGTGCCCGCGGTCGATCGCGTCGTCTCTCGGGAAATCGCACGTGCTCCCGCCGGCGGAGCGGCGATCCGCCGGCGGCCCGCCGGCGGCTACTTCGGAGGCGGAGGCGGCGGCGGCGGCTTCGCGAACCCCTGCACGACGAAGACGCGGTCCGGCGGACTGCCCCACGTGAGGAAGAGGAAGTCGCCCGTCGGCGGATCGAAGTACGCGCCCCACGGCTTCGTGAACTTCGTGAAGAACGCCTTGCGCGACGTCGGCGCTGGATCGCCCTGGCCGTCTACGGCATACGTGGCGACGGAGTCGACGCTCCACTCCGAGAGGATCACGCGGTTCTCCGCGAAGCCCGGGGATCCCGCGGGCACGTACGCGAACCCGCCGGGACCGCCCGTGAGCGTCGACTTCTTGGTGACCGCGGCCACCTTCCACGAGGCGCCGTCCGGCACGAAGTCGAGGTGGAACCAATTGCCGACGGACCACGTCACCCCGCGGAGCTGCCCCTCCGCGGCGTACCCCTTGGGCACGAAGCCGATGCCACCGATGCTCGAGTCGACCCCGAGCGGCGCGAGGTCGATGACACGCGAGGGCGTGGGCGCACCAGACGCGAGGATGCCGAGCTTGTTCTCGGGCCACTGCGAGTAGAGCAGCGTCGACGACGGGAGCCACAGGAGGTTCGCGTCGATGTAAGGAGTATCGGCGAGCTTCTTCGCGGTCCCTTCGAAGCCGACGATGTGGCCGCAGGCACCGCGCTTCAGCTTGATCGAATAGAGGCCGCCGTCGGCCGCCTCGGAGTTGCCGGCGAAGAGGAGCGTGCTCGGATCGGTCTCCGAGAGGACGCATCCGCCGAGGTGACCGGGCGGCATCCCCGGCACGGGGCCGAGGTCGAACGCGGTGTAGAAGGGCGCATATTCGGGTGCGACCGTGACGGAGACCATCGCCGCGTCGGTCGCCTGCGGGATGTCCTTGCACGCGGCGTCGAGCACGATGACCTCGGGCTGCGTGAAGCCGTCGAGCGAGAGACCGCCGTCGGACATCGGTGGCACCGTGGTGTCCTCCGTCGGTACCTCCGCGCTGACGTCGGCCTTCGCGGCATCGGTCGCGAGCGAGGTCGACTCCTCGCGCCCAGCGCTGCACGCAGTGGAGAGCGCGCACAGAACCAGGATGACGCGCTGAGACATCGCGAACCAGCCTATCCGTCGTAGCCGTGGCTCGCCAAGGCGTGACCGTTCGGCGGGTGCGTGCATCAGGAGAGCCGCATGAACCCTTCACTGCTCGTCGCTCAGTCCTCGAAGATGCTCCAGAACCTCGATCGCTGGCTCGACAAGGCCACCGCGCACGCGACCGCCAAGAAGTTCGAGCCGGCCGTCCTCCTCCAGGCCCGGCTCGCGCCAGACCAGTACCCGCTCGTCCGCCAGATCCAGGCCGCGTGTGACAGCGTGAAGTTCCTCGCCGCGCGCTTCGCCGGCAAGGATCCGCCGAAGCACCCCGACACCGAGACCACGTTCGACGAGCTGCGCACCCGCATCAAGGCCGTCGTCGAGTACGCGAACAGCTTCTCGGACAAGGACTTCGAGGGCTGCGAGACGCGCGCCATCCCGCTCGGGTTCATGCCGGGCAAGGGCCTCACCGGCGCCGACTACGCGGTGCAGATGTCGATCCCGAACACGTATTTCCACATCACGACGGCGTACGCGATCCTGCGTCACAACGGCGTCGACGTCGGCAAGACCGACTACATGGGCTCGCTGCCGCTCATCGACGTATGACCTCTTCGGGTGCTAGGTCGGACGGTAGGACGCGGCGCGACTTGTCCGCGTCCCACTCGTCCGCGAGGATCGCGAACTCGAGCGAGTCCTCGAACCCGAGGCCTTCCACCCAGCGGTCCTTCACGCGGTAGCACTCCTGGCGGATGCCGAGCTTGCGCGGCACCGTCGCGGACGCGACGTTGTTCGCCGAGCACGCGATGATGATCCGGCGGAAGCCCCACCCCGCGGGCTGTGCGCGGAAGCCCCACGAGATCAGCACGGCGACCGCCTCGCTCGTGAGCCCCTGGTTTCGGCGGTCTCCGCGCATCCAGTATCCGATCTCGCCGCAGTGCGCGGCGAGGTCGATGCGATGGAGGCCAGTGCCGCCGAGCACCTGGCCGGTGTTGCGATCGAAGATCCCGAGCACGAAGTCGTCCGGTGTCGGCGTCGCGCGCGCGGCGTTGCGCCGGAAGCGCTCGATGTGGAACACGCACTCGGCCACCGTGCGGTTGTCGTCCCTCGCCCACGTGACCCACGGGAGGAACGACGCGCGATCTGCCTCGATCGCCGCGTGCATCGAGGTGGCGTCGTCGGGATGGAACGCGCGGATCACGACGCGCTCGGTCTCGACGCGTTCCGGGAGCGGCGACGGCGGGCGCCAGGGGCTCGGAGCTTCCATCGTTCGCTGATACCCTCGCGTGCGATGCACGTCGATCGCGCCACCTTTCTCCTGCTCGCAACGACGATGGCCGCGGGGTGCTCGCCGCACGCGCCCGAGCCAGCAGCGCCATCGACGACTGGGCCCACGCCCACGGCAGCCCCGGAGACGACGGCGCCCGCCGCCACCTCCCCGCCGACGGTGGAGCACCGGCCGCCTCCTACGAAAGAGGGCATGGGCGGGATCGCTCCGACCCAGGAAGGCGGCGGTGTCTACACCCCTCCGCCGCACAAGTCGTCCAAGCCCTTCAACACGACGAGCTGCACGACCGACGACGTCGGCCAACCCGCCTCGTGCGCCGGGCTGAAGTTCGACAAGAGCTGCAACCCGTTCCCTTTCGTGGTCGAGGCCTGCAACGACGCGCGGAAGTACTACAAGCCGAAGATCGCCGAGCGCGCGGTCGCGTGCATCCGCCACAAGTCCCCGCAGCAGCTGTGCGACGCGATGCACACCTACGACTGCAAGGACGAAGCGCTCCGCTCGGCGTGCGTCGACGGCACTACCAACCAGGTCTGCGGCCAGATCGTGCAGTCGTGCCCGGGCATCGCGATGGCGGAGTGTCGCGGCTATCTCTCCGGCATGAGCGACGTCGGCCGCGCTGCGATGCTGACCTGCATGAAGAGCGACTGTACCTACGGGCTCTACTCCTGCACCGAGTCGCTGTGAGCGCTCAGAGAGCGTGAACTTTTCGCTCCCCACCGAGCCGCCCGTCAACAGGGAGGCGAGGAGGCGAGGAGGCGAGAGGAGATCCAGAGGGTCTGCCGCGCTTTGCGACAGCGTCCATGTCAGCCGTCGCGGCCACAACCTCGAGGTTCGCGCGCGGCAGCATATGAGACCTCCCTCTGATCTCCCCGCCTCCCCGCCTCCCTGTTGGCGGCGTGTGAGCGAGCGAAAGATTCACGACCTCTCACTCCTCGAGCATGTTGCGCGTCACCACCGTCTCGAACGAGGCGCCGCCCATCGTCACGTAGAGCTGTCCCTCGTTGTGCACGAGATCCAGCTTGTTGTTGCGATCGACCTTCTGCTCGAGCGCGTCGAGGAACGACGGCTGCAGACGAAAGATCTCGATCGCGTCCGCGTGGTGGATGGCCTTCCGCGCCGCCTCCTTGCGTAGCTGCGCGAGCTCGACGTGCGTGAAGATCGCGACGCGGCGCGCGGCCTTGCTCGCCTTGTGCAGCCGCTCGGCGGAGGGGGCGCCGATGTCGATCCAGGCGAGGAGGATGCCCGTCGGATCGTGGATGGCGATCGGCGCCTCCTCCGCCGAGGAGAGGCCGCCCTTGCTGAACGCGATCCCCTCCTCGTACGAGAGGCAGTAGGCGATCACCCGCGTCAGGAAGAAGCGCATCGACTCCGAGGGGTGTCGGGCCACGCGCAGATCGAACGCCGCGTACACCGAGCGGTCCACGTCGGAGAGGTCGACGTGGAACAGATGCATCGTCGCGGTGAGCGCCATGGACGAGCGATGGTATCCCGTCTCACACGAGGGCCGCGAGCAGCGCGCGCACCTCGATCGGGGACGGGAGCCGATAGGACGCGCGGCTCGTCCCGCGCCCCACGTGGATCGCGATCGCGCCTTCCGGGAGCGCTTCGAACATGTCCTCGTCGGTGCGGTCGTCGCCGATCGCGACCACCTTCGCCTGCGGCGGTGCCTCGCAGAGGACGATCGGCACGACCGCGCCCTTGTTCACGCCCCGGCAGCGGATCTCGACGACCTTCGCGCCGGCGAGGATCTCGAGGTCGTGCGCTCGGAGGAAGTCGACGAGCATCAGGCGCAGCTCGCGGATGCGCGCGCTCGCGAGCTCCGGATCCACGAGCCGATAGTGCCAGGCGAGCGATGCGGTCTTCTCCTCGACGAACGCGCCTCCGGTGCGCCGCGTGAGATCCTCCATCACGGTGCGGACGTCGTCCTTCCAGCGGAGCGCCTCGTTCGGATCGCGCATCGGCTTCCACGACGACCCCTGCGGCCGAGACCAGAATCCGTGCTCCGCGTGCAAGGCGACGGGCATCGCGCCGAAGTAGTCGTCGAGATCGCCGCGCAGGCGCCCGCTCACGATGTGGACCCGCGTCCGCGGGCGCAGGGAGAGGTTCTGCAGGAGCGCGAGGAGCTCGGGATCGGGACGGGCCAGCTCGGGGGTCATGGCGTGCGGCACGAGCGTCCCGTCGTAGTCGAGGAACAGCTCGAGCGCTGGCGCCGCACGGAGGGACTCGGCGAGCGTCTCCGGAGGGGGTGCCGTCACGCGGGCCGGCTTCCCGGTGGCATCCGGCGCGAGGTCGTCGAGGAAGTGCCGCGCCCACTCGTGGACGTCGTGGGTGAGGACCTGCTTCCGCAGCATGCGCATTCGCGCGCGCTTCTCTTCCGGACTCGCGACGATGGCGCGCTCGAGGACGGACGCGATGGACCCGAGGTCGTAGGGGTTCACGAGGAAGGACTGCGTGAGCTCGTCGGCGGCACCGGCGAACTCGCTGAGGACGAGCGCGCCCGTGTCGTCGGTGCGCGTCGCGACGTACTCCTTCGCCACGAGGTTCATCCCGTCGCGGAGCGGCGTCACGAGCATCACATCGGCCGCGCGGTAGAGCGCCACGAGCTGCTCCGGCGGTACCCCGCGGTGGAGGAAGTGGATCGGGACGCCGGAGATCGTGCCGTACTGCGCGTTGATCCGCCCGACGAGCTCGTTCACGTTCCGTCGCAGCTCGGCGTACGCCTCGACCTTCTCGCGGGTCGGCACCGCGAGCTGGATGAAACGGATCTTCTTACGGAGATCAGGGCGTCGCTCGAGGAGCCGCTCGAACCCGAGGAGCCGCCGCGGGATCCCCTTCGTGTAGTCGAAGCGATCGACCCCGAGGACGATCGTCTGTCCTTCGGAGGACGCGCGCACCTGCGCGACCTCCGCGTCGACCGCCGGCTCGCCCGCGAGGCGCACGAACTCCTCGGCGTCGATCCCGATCGGATAGACCCCGAGCTTCACGGTGCGATCCTCGTAGTGCAGGTGGTCCGTATCGGGATCGAGCCCGAGCACGCGCGCGGCGGAGTAGGTGAAGTTGTGGCGGAAGGCCGCCGTGTGGAAGCCGAGGACGTCCGCGCCGAGGAGCCCGTGCAAGACCTGCTCGCGCCAAGGCAAGAGGCGGAACACCTCGGACGAAGGGAACGGGATGTGGAGGAAGAACCCGATGCGCGCGTCGGGGATCTTCGCGCGGACGAGCGCCGGGACGAGCGTGAGCTGGTAGTCGTGGATCCAGATCGTGTCGCCCGGTCGATAGCGCTCGACGACCACGTCGGCGAAGCGCTCGTTGACCTCGACGTACACCTCCCAGTCGCGGCGCGCGTCGAGCTGCACCTTCTCGATGAGATAGTGGAAGAGCGGCCAGAGCACGCCGTTCGAGAACCCGTCGTAGTAGCGCGTGATCTGCTGCGAGGTGAGGTGCACGGGGACGGTGCGCATCCCCGCGAGCCGCTCGTCGATCGCTCGGCGCTGCTCCGGTGTCATGCGCGACACGTCCCCCGGCCACCCGATCCACTCCGACTCGAGCCGCTCGTGCGGACCGCGCATGGCCGTCGCGAGGCCGCCCGCCGAGCGCGAGACGGAGACCTCGCCGCCTTCCAGACGCACGGTCACGGGGAGGCGGTTGGACACGATGAGCAAACGAGACATGCGTGGTCCTCTCCGAGCAGCCGCTGTGCCGCTCGCTGATCACCGACCCGCGCGCACTCGCGCTGCGCACGTCCCGCGTGTTCGCGTCCGCCTGCCAACGCCCCCTGCGTCGTCGCGTCGAGCCTGCCGAGATTCGCAAGCCGGATTGAACACGGAGGCACGGAGGTCATGAGAGTGCTGCCGCCCGCTGCGCTTCGACGACTGGCCGTTCGTCACCCCAGCGGCGACGACGAAGGCGGCACGTGCATGACTCGCAAGCCGCGAGCGGCAGACCGACCGCTCGACACCTCCGTGCCTCCGTGCCTCCGTGGTTCTTCTCGAAACTCTCGAGCTTCGACGGGACGTGACGGCTCGAGGGACTGTCATTCAGGCGATACTCCACTCGGCGAGTGCGAGCATGTGCGACAAGGCTTGTTTTCTCGATGGATCGTGCTGCACGAGGAACGGCACGAACCGTGAAGAGGGGACTGCCATCATGCGCGACACCTTCACCCGCCTCGCTCTCGTCGCCGCCCTCGCGGTGTTCCCCTCGACCGGCTGCTCGCAGGCCTCGGGCGACGAAGGCGTCGACGAGCTCGTGGGCGTCGAGGAGCCGGATGACTCCGGTGAAGAGCGCGACGCCGAGGCGATGGTCGGGAGCGTGAGCGCGGGCATGCAGCTCAAGACCAACGCGTCGCTCAACCTCCGCAGCTCGCCTTCGAAGACGGCGAAGATCCTCCACGTCATCCCGGACGGCGCGCTCGTCACCGTGGTGAACGGCACGCCGAAGAACGGCTGGTACAACATCAAGCACGGCGGCGAGACTGGCTGGTCGCACGGCGACTACCTCGACAAGGTGAGCGGCGTCGTCGGCCCGGCGTCGTGCTCGCCGCAGCGCGCGGTCGGCGTCGTCTCGAGCAAGCGCAAGGCGCTCCTCGACACCATCGCGTTCGCCGAAGGCACCAAGGGGCGCGGCTACGACGGCTACAACATCCTCTACGCCTACCGCACGGTGCAGGACTGCAACCGCCACCCGAACCAGGTGATCTGCTCCGGCAGCTACTGCTCGAGCGCGTCGGGTCGCTACCAGTTCCTCAACACGACCTGGAAGGGCCTCGGGCTCCCGAACTTCCGCCCCGAGAACCAGACCCGTGGCGCGATGACGCTCATGGCCTGGCGCAAGGCCACCATCCCCGCGGATCGCGCGATGACGGCGACCGAGTTCACCAACGTGATGAACAAGATCTCGTACGAGTGGGCATCGCTCCCCCCGGGGCGCTACGGTCAGCCGATGAAGTCCATGTCGTCGCTCCGTAGCGAATACTGCAAATCTGCGGGGTGCTGAGTTGCGGACGGCGCTCTGGCTCGTCGCGCTCGCCGCGATACTCCTCGGCGCCCTCTTGTTCTTCACGGGCGGTGAGAAGGCGACGTCGCAGTCCGCTGCGGCCGTCGCCTCTTCCGTCTCGAGCGCAAAGGCCGTGCCGGAGCCGCCGCGCCCGGCCGTGACGAGCACTGCGGGACTGCTCCCGCTCCCGCTCGACAACACCGGGACGAAGCCGACCGCGGTGAGCGCGAGCGCGAGCCCGAGCACCGACGCGGCGCCACTCTCCTTCGCCGAGGCGATGCAGGCGAGCGATCCCTTCGTGCGCCGCGCCGCGATCGAGGCCGCCCTCGCGAAGCGAGACGTGACCGCGCTCCCGCGAATCCTGCAGGTGGATCTCACGCAGAACGGCTACGAGGCCGCGGCGGCGATCGACGCCACCGGCAAGCTCGCGGCGATGGCGCCCGAGCCCGCGAAGCGCGCCGCGGTGAAGACCCTCGGCAAGTGGTTGAAGCAGGAGAGCGCCCGGACGAGCAACGACGCGAAGGGCAACGTGCCGATCGCGGTGGAGGCGCTCGGCGACACCAAGTCGAGCGACGCGATCGCCCCACTCGTCGAGATGCTCGACTCCGCGTCGCAGCCGTTGAACGTCGAGACGCTGATCGTCGACCAGCTCCAGACGTTGAACGCGAGGAGCGCGACGGCGAGCGTCGAGCGCTTCGTGGTACGCGTCCGCGCGAAGCAGCCGCAGGACCAGCTCGAGCGGGACCTGATCGACGAGGCGCTCGCCGCGGCGAATGCTGCGCTGGCGAAGTGGCGCTGAGCTCGTCGTAACGAACCGCCCCGCCCGCGCGACTCCTGTCTCCCCATGCACCTCGGCCTCGACTTCGGTACGACCAACAGCGCGATCGCGCGCGCGGACGACCGCGGCGACGTGCGCCTCGCGACCTACGTGCTCCCGAACACTCGCCCGAGCGCTGCGGGCGTGGCGGAAGGGGCGCGGCG
>JBKJQC010001269.1:0-3058 GCA_046593995.1 Polyangiales bacterium | reverse complement strand
GCGCGACCCACTGATCGAAGCCGTGCGGAAGGGGGCGACCGATCCGCGCCGCGCGCGCCGATGCCGGCTCGGTGGGACCGGAGCTGAGAGCGAGAGCGAGCTGGATGAAGTCCGTCGACTCGCACTCCTGCTCCCAGTAGCGAACGCCGGTCAGCATCGTGAATGCGATCATGCCGACGCTGAAGATGTCGACCGACGGCGTAATCGAGACACCGCGGAACTGCTCCGGCGCCATGTACGCCGGGGTGCCGATGCCACGCGTCTTGTTGCTGCCTGCGGCCTCGGCGACGACCTTCGAGATGCCGAAGTCGAGCACCTTCACGCGCGGCGTGCCGTCGGACGCCTGCGTGAGGAAGATGTTCTCCGGCTTGAGATCGCGGTGGACGATGCGCGCGCCGTGCGTCGCGCGGAGGGCTACTGCCACCTGCGCGAGGATGCTCACCGCCGTCTGCGCATCGACGGGCCCGGACTTCTCGAGGAGCTGCGCGAGCTCTTGGCCCTGCAGGTACTCCATGACCATGTAGGGCATGCCGGTCGGCGCATCGATGCCGGCGTCGAGCACCTGCGTGACGTAGTCACACTGGATCTCCGACGTGACCTGCGCCTCGTTGCGGAAGCGCTGCAGCATCTCGGCGCTGGCCGCGAGGTCCGGCAGCATGACCTTGATCGCGAGCTGACGCCGCGTGACCGTGTGGTGCGCCTCGAAGACCGCGCCCATGCCGCCTGCTCCGATGCAGCGGTCGATGCGGTACTTCTCGGCGAACGTCTGGCCGGGATTCAGGTTGATGTACATCCGCCGTCTCGTCCCCTCTGGAGTCCGACACCATAGCGCAAGGCCGCTTGGAGGGCTCGTCTGCGAGGACCGTTCCGCGCACGATTTCAAGTGCCGCCGGGCCGATGTCCTCGTGGTGAGCCCGGCCGTACGCGATCCGATGTCGCACGCCGGGCGAGAATGCCCACACGCCGCGGCTCGGCAGAGGGCACGCGTCAGGCTCGAGGTCGTGAACGGAAGCGGCGACTTCGCGCTCGCGCACGTAGCGAACGCGTGAGCGGACCGATCAGCCATGCCCTTCGATCACCGTATCGGCGTCGGAGTCGTGGCCGGTCCGTCTGCTGCCGCGAGGTCGACGCCGAAGCGGCCGGACGTTTCGCCGAGCGCGCGCTCTACGGCGGCCAGATCGCTGGTGAGCGTCGTCGGACTGGGAGGCGCCTTGATGCGTCCCGCGTCGGTCGGATAGCGAAACGAGGTCGCATATGCCGCGAGGTGCTCGATCGCACGCAGCATCGGCTTGATCGGATTCGAATCGGGGATCAGATCGACCATCTCGCCGAGGTGATGTTTGATGCCCGCGTGCTGCGACTCCGACGTCAAAACGGCGCGGATCACCTTCTCGGCGGCTTGCTCGCACAAGTAAATGGCATTGCGGTTGCCCGCTTTCGCGAGGACCCTCGCGCCATCCAAATCCTCCTTCGCGACGCGAAGGTAGCTCGCGATCAGACGGTCAGCGCTCATCGATCCGGACGCCGCTCGTGGTCGCCTCGTATGCGAGTGTGTTGTGCGTGCGTCGCGCGTCCTCGAACTCGGAGGCTCGGCACACGACGACATCCGCGCAAACTCTCGCCTCCCTCGTCATGCGCCAGAGCGCCACTGGGTCGAGCTCATCCTCCGAAGTCTCGTCGGGCACGACGACGAGCAGATCCCAGTCGCTGTCCACGCTCGCCTGGCCGCGTGCACGGCTGCCGAACAACCACGTCTGCGTGGGCCGAAGTCGCGTCTGGCAGCGGGCGAGAAGGGGAAGGATGGGGCTGAGCTCGATCCTGTTGCCGCGAATGTCACGGACGTCGCCGACGGGGCCCTGCCGACGCGGCGGCGTCCTCGGAGAAGAGTCGCGCACTTTGCCCACTCCTCAGTGAGCCTAGCAATCGACGCCGCCAGGGTCGAGCGCAGCAAGTCAGCGCTTCGTGCCGACGTATGCGCGTGCCTGGACGCGCCCTCTCTCCTCGAGCTCGACGACCGAGGGTGCGAGACCCGCGGCGCGGAGCTCGCGTTGGAACTCGTCCTTGGGATACCCGCTCCACACCGCGTAGCTGCCGCCCTCGATCAGGGCGGCGCGTGCGGACGCGAGACCGCGCGCGTCGTAGAGCGCGGCGTTCGAGTGGAACGACGCCCACTCCGGACCGTTGTCGACGTCGAGGAGGATCACGTCCACGTCACGCTCGCGTTCGATGACCTTCGTGACGTCGTCGCGCACGAGCGCCACGCGCGGATCGTCGAGCGCACCACCCGAGAGCTCGGCGAGCTCACCCCGTACGAGCCGCACCACCGTCGCGAGCTTCTCCACGACGATGATCCGCGCGCGCGCGTCGAGCGACTCGAGGGCGCCGCGCAGCGTCGCTCCGAAGCCGAGGCCCCCGATGACGACGCGCGCCTCCTTCGGAGAGCGCCGCGTGGCGAGCTTGCCGGCGAGCCGACCGAAGTCGCGCTCCGTCCCGAGCGCAGCGCTCGTGAGCAGCGGGACGTGGTCGATCATCAGCTCGTGATGGGTGCCGCGATCGTGGAGCGTGAGCGTCCGCCCTGCCTCGTGGAAGGTCCGCTTCTTCGGCGCCCGAGCCATCGCGACCGCGACGTTAACACGTAGGGTCCGCTGCGATGACCAATAGGGCGTGAAGTCACGCGGCTTCGACGCCCCGCCGCCCGCGGCCGCTGCGAGTCGTCAGTCTTCAGTCGTCAGTCGAGAATGAACCGAGAGCGAGAGGCGCCGCCCGGTCACTCTCGCTCTCGTCTCGCCCTCGCCCTCGACTGACGACCTCTCGTCCGGACCGTCCGGACCCTAAATCAACGATCTCGATTCTCGAACTCGGCGTACCTGACCGATTGAACACGAAGGCACGGAGGCACGGAGATTCGAGAGTCTGTCGATCGCGACGCTTCGAGCCTCGCTCCGCAGGCCGTACCTCGATGCAATGGTCGGCGAGACATCGCTGGGGGCGCGCGGCAGCACCTCAGGGAGCTCCGTGCCTCCGTGCCTCCGTGTTCAATCCGAGCGTTCGAGAATCG
>JBKJQC010001095.1:0-8738 GCA_046593995.1 Polyangiales bacterium | reverse complement strand
CGGGGCACGTGCGCGGTCACCTCGTCGACGACCCAGCGCTCGAGGCCGAGGTGGTCCGCGCGATCGAGGCGCTCGCGAGCCCCGCGGAGTTCGCGCGCAAGTGCGCCGTGCCCGAGGGCACGCCGGTGCTGCTGCACGCGATGGGTGACGGCAACCACTCGCTGGCGACGGCGAAGACCATCTGGGAGGCTGCCAAGAAGAACGGGGCGCCGATGGACTCGCGCCTCCGCTGGGCGCTCGTCGAGCTCGTGAACCTCCACGACGAGGCGCTCGTGTTCGAGCCGATCCACCGCGTCCTGTTCGAGGAGAAGCGCCCGCTGCTCGACGCGCTCCGCGAGTCGTTCGGCGCGCGCTGCCGCGTGACCGAGACCTCGGGCTTCGCCGCGATGCGCGCGCTCGTCGACGCGCAGTCCGGGCCGCACGCATTCGGCGTCGTCCACGCGGGTGGGAGCGCGGTCGTCCACATCGCCGAGCCCACGGCCACCCTCCCCGTCGGGACCTTGCAGGCGTTCCTCGACGCGCACATGTTGGCCGGCGGCGCGAGGGAGATCGACTACGTGCACGGCGACGAGGCGCTGACCACGCTCGGCAGCAAGCACGGCAACGTCGGGATCTATCTCCCCGCGATGAAGAAGGAAGATCTCTTCCGCACCGTGGTGCTCGACGGCGCCCTGCCGCGAAAGACGTTCTCCATGGGCGAGGCCTACGAGAAGCGCTTCTACCTCGAAGCGCGCCGCCTGGTCTGAGCCCACGTGGGAGCGTCTTCGGGCGTGCGGATCGTCCTCTTGCTATGCGCCGCCGCGATCGCTGCGATCGTCGGCTTCGGCCACATTCCTCGCGCCGCCCATCACGAGGGGTTCGATCTCGTCCACGTCGACGACATCGTTCGTGCGCCGGCACCGAGACCGAACCGAATCCACGTGGTGGTCGTCGACGGCCTCGGCGCGATGGACGCCATGCGCGTCCCCTCGATCGCCGCGCTGGCCACGCGGTGGCCGTGCCTGCGCGCAGACGTCGGACCGATCAGCCTCTCGCGCCCCGGATACGCGACGCTATCCACCGGCCTGGAGAGCGACCGCCACGGCAGCCGCAACAACGCGGAGAGCTCGCCGATGAGGGCGCAGTCGGTGTGGGACGTGTTGCGCAGGGCCGGCCGCACCACGGGCGTCGTCGGGGAGAACCCGTGGTGGCGACAGCTCTTCCCCGCTGGGTTCGACGCCTACGAGCTCGTCGAGCGTCGCGTGAACGTGTTCGAGATCCCGCTCACGACCGAGGTGCGGCTGCTCCACCCCATGTACATCGACGAGCTCGGCCACGAGTTCGGCACGCACTCGCCGGAGTACTCGGCGGGACTGGCCCGTCTCGACGGCGAGCTCGCTCCCTACATCGCGCGCGTCGATCTGTCGCGCGAGCTCCTCGTCGTGACCGCCGATCACGGGCACGCGCTCGGCGGCGGGCATGGCGGCCGGAGCGAGCGGCTCTCGTTCGTGACGACCTGCTTCGCCGGCGACCCCGTCATCCACGAGCCGCGTCGCGCGGACGTCTCCGCGACCAGCGTCGCGCCGGCGATCGCGCTCCTCTCCGGCGTGCCTTTCCCCGCGGAGATGCGGGCGTCGAGCGACGCATCCGACGGCCTCTCGCTCGTCCTCGCGCTGGTCGACCCCGCGAAGGTCGACGCTCGCTACCTGGAGGATCGTCGAGGCGCGGTCGAGCGGTTCCGTGCGGTAAACGGCGATCGAACCTCGCGAGACGCGGCCGTCGCACGCCGACGCACGATGGCCGTCGTGCTCGTCTCGACGCTCATCCTCGGCGCGCTGCTGGTGGCGGCGCGCCGTCGCCCGAGCGTCGCCCTCGCACCGCTCTTGCTCCTCGCGACGTTCGGGGCCCTCGCGCTCGTGCACGGAAGCCTCGATCTCACCGCGGTGAACGGCACGGCGGCGTGGGTCCGGACGTCGCTCCTCACGTGCACGGCCGTCGCGACCGTCGCGATCACGGCGATGATCCAGGCGCGCTCGCAACAAGTCGCGCGCGAGGCCGTGACGGCATCGAGCTTCCTCGGCACGCTCGGGTTCTTCGTCTACCTCGCGATCCACGGAGCGCACCTCGCTCCGCCGCTCCCCTCGGCCACGGTGATCTTCTTGCCGGTGGTCCTCTCGACCATCGTGCTGATCCACGCGATCTTCGGCGTCGCGCTCGAGGTCGCGTGCGCGGTGCGACGGCCCTGACGCGGAGCGGGGCGTGTCCGTCTCACTCCGCGGCGAGCGAGAGCGGGCGGACCACGCTGGAGACGGCGGCGACCTGCGCGAACAGCCGCTCGAGCATCGCGAAGGTCAGTGCCTGGAAGCCGTCGGACCGAGCCACACCGGGATCGGGGTGACACTCGACGATCACGCCGTCGGCGCCGGCGGCGATGGCCGCGGCCGCCATGGGGAGCACGGCGCGACGGACGCCGACGCCGTGCGACGGATCGACCAGCACCGGCAGATCGGTCCGCGCCTGCAGCAGCGGGACGGCCGCGAGATCGAGGAGGTTGCGCGCCGCAGGATCGAAGCTCCGCACCCCACGTTCGCAGAGGATGATGTCTTCGGCGCCCGCGTGCGCGAGGTGCTCGGCCGCGAGCAACAGCTCTTCGAGCGTCGCGGAGGGTGCGCGCTTGAGGAGCACCGGCTTCTTGGTCGCGCCGACCGCGCGGAGCAGCGCGAAGTCGCTCATCGTCCGCGCGCCGATCTGGAGGACGTCGGCGTGCGTGGCGACCGCTTCGGCGTCGCGCGGATCGAGGACCTCGGTGACCACGCCGAGCCCGTGCCGATCGGCGACGGCGCGGAGGATCCGTAAGCCCTCGAGCCCATGGCCGGCGAACGCGTAGGGGCTCGTGCGCGGCTTGTACGCGCCGCCGCGGAGCAGTCGTCCGCCACAGCGGAACACGACGCGCGCGCAGGCGTCGAGCTGCTCTTCGCTCTCGACCGCGCACGGTCCGGCGATGATCACCGCATCATGCCCCTCGAGAGCACCGCCGATGGTGACGCGCTCACGCGAGCGCAGCACCAGCTCCACCGCACGCGTCCCCTCGCCGCGTCGCGCGACGCGCGGATACGGGCACGGCGCGGACATCACGCGCGCGATCCCCGGACGCGCCGCGAGAAACCGCGCCGATGTGTCGTCGAGCGTCGCGGAGAACGCGACGCATGTTCCTGGAGCGCCGTCTTCTTCGAGCATCTTGGGCTCGGCGCCGAGCCGCACCGCGTCGGCCACGCGCGCGCGTACGACCTCGGACTCGAGACCCGCGTCGAACAAGAAGGTGCGAGCACGCATGGATCACCTCCGGAGCAGGAGCACGTCCGCCGCGACGAGCGCGAGGAACCCGAGCGACACCCAGCCGTTCACGTCGAAGAACGCCTGGTCGATGCGGGTGAGATCCACGCGCGCCTCGCCGTCGTCACCCGAGGGGAGCGACTTCACGAGGCCGTGCTCGTAGACGAGCAGAAGGCCGACCATCACCGCCGCACCCGCGAACGCGAACGAGCCACCGAGGCGCGCGCAGGCGACGGCCAGACAGGACACCGTCCCGACGTGCAGGCCGCGCGCGATCCATAGAGCCCCGTGCGCGCCGAAGCGAGCGGGGATCGAGCGCAGGCCGTGCTCGCGATCGAAGCGCTCGTCCTGCAGCGAGTAGAGGACGTCGAACCCGCCGACCCAGGTCGCGACGGCGAGCATCAGCGCGACGATCCCCCACTCGGGCGCGGCACCCAGCGCGAGCCACGCGCCTCCCGGAGCGAGCGAGAGCGCGAGCCCGAGCCAGAGGTGCGCGGCCCAGGTGAACCGCTTCGCGTGCGAGTACCCGAGGAGCACCGCGAGGACCGGCACCGCGAGGTACGCCGTGATGCGGCCGAGCGACGCGGCGCTGCCGACGAAGAGCGCCGAGGTCACGATCACGAGGCCGAGTGCTTCGGCGGGCGACACGATCCCCGCGGGGATTTCGCGCATCGCGGTGCGGGGATTCTGCGCGTCGATGTCCCGGTCGACGAGCCGGTTGTACGCCATCGCCGCGCTGCGCGCAGAGACGAGACACACCGCGATGGCGACCACGCGCGGCACCGTCACCGGCACGTGCGGCCGCGTCGACGCGAGGAACGCCGCGGCGATCGCGAAGGGCGCCGCGAAGATGGTGTGCGACAGCTTCACGAGCGACGCGAAGCTCTTCGCCTGATCACGGATGGAGACGTTCATCATGCGGTGCCTCGCGCGGTGGTGAGGAGTCTCCGGGGGAGCGCGAGCGAGCGCAGGATCCACGCCGAAGGATCGACGTCGGCCGGCAGCGCGCCCGCGACGTGGAGGAGGCCGGGCGCCGTCCCGACGGCGATCCGTCCGAGATCCGGCCATCCGATCGCGTCGGCCGCGACGGAGGTGGCCGCAGCGATCAACATCGCGGCCGGCACCTCCGGGGTGCGGTCGAGGAGCGCGCGCGCCTCTGCGAGCGGATCCAGCGAAGGGCTCGACGCCAACGAGTCGGTGCCGAGCGCGACGGGAACCCCGCGCGTACGGAGCGCGAGGAGCGGCGGCAGCCTGGTCTCGATCGCGAGGTTCGACCGAGGACAAAGTACCGCGATCGCACCCGACGCTGCGACGCGGTCGAGCTCCTCCCCTTTCGCATCGGCGAGGTGCACCAGTGCCGCGCCCTTGTGGAGGAGACCGAGCGACTCGGCGTAGGCGATGGGATCGAGCTTCGGTACCGGGAACGCGTCGACCGGCGCGCCGCGCGCCGCGAAGAAGCCGAGCAGCGGACCGCCGCGACCTTCGAGGAACGCGCGCTCCGCCGCGTGCTCCGCGAGGTGGAACGAGAGCACCGGCGCGCGCAGAGCGATGGCGCGCACCACGTCCGGGTGGGTCGAATAGAGCGCGTGCGGCGCGAGCGTCCAGCGCATGTTCCGTGACGCAGGTGCCATCTCGTCGCGCAGCCGCTCGGCCGCCTCGATCGCTGCCATTCCGCGCGCAGCGTCGAGCGAGAAGACCTCGTGGAACACCGTGCCGAGGAACCGGCGCGCGAGCCGCGGCCACGCGACGAGCGTGTTGGTCACCTCGCCGACGGCGACGACGCCCGCCTCCTGCATCGCGGCGAGCGCACGATCGATCGCCGCGTCACGCTCCTCGTCGAGCTCCTCGGCGCGCGCGTTCTGCAGCGCAGTGACCCAAGGAACGAAGCCGGAGCCGGTGGGCGTCTTGCCACGGAGCCCGGAGAGCTCGAGGTGCGTGTGCGCGTTGACGAGCCCCGGCATCAGCACGCCGGAGAGCCGCTCGCGGTTCGCCTCCGCACTCTCGGGAAGGAGCGAGGCAGCAGGTCCCACCGCACGCACGACGTCCCCCTCGAGGACCACCGCGCCGTCGCGGATGGTGGTGCCGTCGCCCAGGAGCACGGCATCGGCGTGGAGCGTGCGGATCATGCGGGCTCTCCCAAATGGTCGTAGCGCACGTTCCTGCGCACCGCCTGGAACCCGGCCTTGTGGACGAGATCCTCGATCGCGCCGGCGTTCATGCGGAACGTCGTCCCCGCGCTCGACACGACGTTCTCCTCGAACATCACGCTGCCCCAGTCGTCCGCGCCGAAACGAAGGGCCACCTGGCCGACGTGCGGCCCCTGCGTCACCCAGCTCGCCCCGACGTGGCCGACGTTGTCGAGCACGAGCCGCGCGATGGCCTGGGTCCGCAGATAGAGCACCGTGCCGTGATCGCCGGGCGCGATGCGCGTGCCGCGCTCGTACTGGAAGTCCCAGCAGAAGAACGCGGTGAACCCGCCCGTCTCGTCCTGCAGCTCGCGCAGCTTGATCAGGTGCGCGATGCGGTCGTTCGCCGTGTCGGTCGTGCCGTACATCATCGTGCAGCTCGAGCGGAGACCCATGCGATGTGCGGTGCGCATGACGGACAGCCACTCTTCGCTCGTGCACTTCGCCTTCGCGATCGTGCGCCGCACGCGGTCGACGAGGATCTCGGCGCCGCCTCCGGGGACGCTGTCCATCCCCGCGGCGCGGAGCCGCGTCAGCACCGCGGCGACCGAGAGATCTTCGAGCTGCGCGATGTGGAGGATCTCCTCCGGCGACAGCGCGTGCAGCCCGAGCCCGAACCTCGCCTTGATCCAGCGGAAGAGATCTTCGTACCACTCGATGCGGAGCGCGGGGTTGAGCCCGCCCTGGAGGAGGATCTGCACGCCGCCCGCGTCGACGACCTCCTGCAGCTTGGCCGCGAGGACCTCGCGCGAGAGCACGTACCCCTCTTCGTGGCCGACCGGTCGATAGAACGCGCAGAAGCGGCACGAAGTGGTGCACACGTTCGTGTAGTTCACGTTGCGGTCGACGATGTACGTGACGACGTGCGGCGCGTTCTTCCTCTTCCGCACGGCGTCCGCCGCGAGCCCGAGGTCGAAGAGCGGTGCGTCGTCGTAGAGACGGAGCGCCTCCTGGAACGAGAGCCGTCCGCCGTCGGCCGCGCGCGCGAGGACCGAGTCGAGCGAAGCGCGCGGGACCGAGGGCGTGTCGCCGCTCACGATGCGGACGTCGGCCGGCGGGAGGAGCTTCTTCTCGGCCGCGTCCCGGAGGAAGCGCGCGAGCCCGCGCGAGGCGTCGTCGTCGATGGACCACGAGATCGCGTCGCGCAGATACGAGACGAACGGCGCGGCGTCGCGCGCGCCGGCGAAGTCACGCGCGATCCGCTCTCGCGCGGCGATCCCTCGCACCGCGGCCGCGCGCAGCTTGGCGACGACGGCCGGGCGGAACGCGCCGCGCGGAGCGGCCCACGCGGCGAAGACGAACGGCAAGCCCGTGCGCTCGTTCCACGCGGCCCCGAGGTCGATGACGTGCGGGTGCTTCCCTTCGATCTCGAGCGCCGGATCGCCGATCACGAGCCCGGCGACCTCGCCGCCGATCGCATCCATCACCTCGCGCGGCGCGCGGCGCGCCTTTCTGCGCACGCACTTCGCTCCGCGCGCGCAGAGCTCGAGCTCGGCGAGGACCACGCTGGTACGCGACGACGCGTCGAGCGCGAGCTCTGTGCACGCCTCGATCGGCGACGCCGAGGCGACGATCACCGAGCGCACCGCCCCGCGCGCGACGATGCCGAGATCGAGCAGATCGAGCTCACCGATCGTCGCCGCAGCCGCCACCGGGAGGAGCGCGACGTCGGCCTCCCCCTCGATCAAGCGCCGCGTGACCTCGGCGGGTGAGCCGAGGAACAGCTCGATCTCCGGATCGTCCGCCAGCCCTTCGACGAGCGGCGCCGCGTTGAGGAACCCGACGGACGCGATGCGAGTCATTCGGCCTCCCCTCCGCGCGCGGGGTGGGGCAGCACTTGGAGGTGCTTCCCCTGCCGACGCTCGCGCACCTTGAAGCTGCCTTCGAGGGCGGCGCGCGGGTACTCGCGGAGCACGTTGTACAGAGTGTCGCGCTCCACCGGCACGCGGCCGGCCTCGCGGATCAGACGCACGAGATCGTCGACGCAGAGCCCCTCGGGAGCCCGCTTGCTCGCCGCCGCGTAGATGGTCTCGGACACGATCGTCCCGTCGACGTCGTCGGCCCCGAACGAGAGCCCGATCTGCGCGACCTTCGGCGTGGCGCTCACCCAGTACGCCTTGAGGTGATCGACGTTGTCGAGCACCAGACGCGAGACGGCGAGCGTCCGGAGATCGTCGAACCCGGTCGGGCCCGGGAGGTTGCGCATGCCGTTGCCGTCCGGGTGGAAGGCGAGCGGGATGAACGCCTGCAAGCGCCCCTTGCCCAAGGCGATCGACTCGTCCTGCAGCGCGCGGAGTCGCAGGAGGTGATGGGCGCGGTGCGCGAACGTCTCGATGTGTCCGTAGAGCATCGTCGCGTTGGTCATCATCCCGAGCGCGTGCGCCTCGCGATGGACCGCGATCCACTCGTCGCCCGTCGCCTTGTCGTGCGAGATCTTCGCGCGCACGTCGGGGTGGAAGATCTCGGCGCCGCCGCCGGGGAGCGATTGGAGCCCCGCCGCGATCAGCTTCTCGAGGACCTCGCGCACGGTCATGCCGTAGTGCTGCGCAAAGAAGTGGATCTCGACGGCCGTGAAGCACTTGCGGTGCGCGGTCGGGAACGCGTCGCGCATCGCGCGGAGCAGCTCTTCGTAATAGGAGAACGAGAGCCCGGGGTGGAGCCCGTTGACGACGTGGATCTCGGTCGGCGGATCGGTCTCGTCGATCTTTCGGCGGAGCGCGTCGATGGCCTGCGGAACAGTGAGCGTCGTCGCGCCCGGCATCCCCTCTTCGAGCTTGGCGAAGGAGCAGAACGCGCACGAGGCGTTGCAGACGTTCGTCACCTCGAGCCGCACGTTGCGGTTGAAGAATGCGAGGTCGCCATGCCGGCGCTCGCGGCTCTCGTTGGCGAGCGCGCCGAGGGCGAGGAGATCGGGCTCCTCGAAGAGCGCGACCGCGTCGTCCGCGTCGAGCCGCGCGCCAGCCCGTACCTTCGCGGCGATCACATCGAATCGACCGGACCTCATTCTGCGTCTCGCTCTCTTTCCGGGTTCTTCACCTCGCGTCCCGGCGCGCGGAAGCGGCGCACGGCAGGTGTCGTCGAGTCGGGATCGCGCTCGCCCTGTTCATCCACGATGCGCGGCGTGCGGCCGGCGGCCCGGACGAGCGCGCACAGCTCGCGCTCACGGAGCACGGCCTTCTCGCGCGTGTTCGCGTCGGAGGCGCCGTAGACCTCGAGGGACAATCGTCGCACCGGCACGAC
>JBKJQC010001014.1:0-11521 GCA_046593995.1 Polyangiales bacterium | reverse complement strand
GAGCTCTCGCGTCGCCTCGGCTATCCCATGCCGACGGCGACGCCGGCCGAGGTGATGGACGAGATGGCGCGCCTCACCCCGGATCTCGCGGGGGTGAGCTTCGCGCGACTCGGTCGGAAGGGGCTGCAGTGGCCGGTGCCGCACGCGGATCACCCCGGCACCGACGTCCTCTATCGCGAGACTGGGACCGGCAAGCGGTTCGCCACCAAGAGCGGCAAGGCCCGGCTCACGGCCGTCGATTGGGCACCTCCCGGCGAAGAGATCGATCGCGAGTTCCCCTTCATCCTCGTGACCGGTCGTCAGCTCGCGCACTACAACGCGGGCACGATGACGCGGAACACCGCGAACCTCGAGCTCCATCCGAGCGATCTCGCCGAGATCCACCCCGAGGACGCGCTCCGGCTCGCGATCGACGACGGCGACGAGGTCGAGGTCGCGTCTCGCCGTGGCGCAGTCCGCACCTTCGCGAAGGTCACGACGCGCGTCGCGCCGGGCAACTTGTTCATGTCGTTCCACTTCCCGGAGGTGAAGGTGAACTTCCTCACCTCGTCGCACGCGGACGCCGCGACCAAGTGCCCCGAGTACAAGATCTCCGCGGTGAAGATCGAGCGGATCGCCGCCGGCGGCGGTCGTGCGCTGCACGGCGCGCACGGCATGCACCACATCTCGTGAAGCGCTGATGGAGATCGATCCGAGGAGCGTGCTCCGCGAGGCGACGCGCGTCGGGGCGTCATCCTCGGGAGAGCCCGACTTCGATCGCGTGGTCGTCGAGGAGCCGCTCGAGATTCGCGTCGCGGGGGAGCCGATCGCGGTGACGATGCGCACCCCCGGAGACGACCGCGAGCTCGCCGTCGGCTTCCTCGTGACCGAGGGGGTGCTGTCGAGCGCGACCGACGTGCTGGCCGTCGAGCACGCGCGCGACGGGGAGTTTCCCGGCAACGTCATCGAGGTACGCGTCGCCGATGGCGTTGATGCCGGCCCGGCGAAGCGCGCCATGTATTCGTCGTCGTCCTGCGGACTCTGCGGGAAGGGGACGATCGCGGCGATCACCCGCCGCGTCGCGCCCATCACGCGCGAAGAGGATCCGGTGCCCTTCTCGCTCGACGTCCTCCTCTCGATGCCCGCGAAGATGCGCGCGGCGCAGCCGACGTTCGATCGCACCGGCGGTCTGCACGCCGCCGCGCTCTTCGACCGCCAGGGCGACCTGCTCGTCCTCCGCGAGGACATCGGCCGCCACAATGCGGTCGACAAGGTGATCGGCGCGCGCATCCTCGCCGGAGAGACGCTCGGTGGACTCGCGCTGATGATCTCGGGCCGAGCGGGCTTCGAGATCCTGCAGAAGGCCGCCGTCGCCCGCATCCCCCTCGTCGCCGCAGTCTCGGCCCCCTCGTCGCTCGCGATCGATCTCGCCGACCGCGCCGGCATCACGCTGCTCGGCTTCCTGCGCCCTCCGCGCGGAAGCGTGTACACGCACGCGCGGCGCGTGAGCTGACGAGAAAAGATAATTTCTGAGCGACGACTCGAACCGAAGCGGCCCGTCGCAACCCGACGCGGCCGCTTCGTCTTTGGCGCCTCGGCATGACGGTGCACCTCCGATCACATCACGGCTCGACTTGATTCCAGTGTGCCCGCGCCCGCGCCTTCACGTGGAGATCCATCGACTCGAAGTGAATCGTCGCGACCACGTCCGTACCTGGCTGCACGGCCTCGCCGGCAAGACCGATGACGTGGACGAGCTTCTTCGTTCCCGCCGGCAGCACGCCGTCCCAGTGCCGACCATCCCCCCCGGCCACGTACCATCTGCTCACGGGGAGCGGCATGTTCGCGTCGAGGGTGGGTCTGTGCAGCGTGACCTCCGCTGCGCCCTGGTTCTCGAGGTCGAAGCGCACGACGAACGCTGCGCGGAGGAGCTTCACCTTTCCGTTCACCAGCTCCGTTGCTTCGCCGTGGAAGATGAACTGCGCGTGCACCTTCGTGGATGCGACGGTGGTGCCGCCGACGCCCACGCGAATCGGCGGAATGGACGTGAAACGCGCAGGCCCGATTCGCCCGAGCTCGCTGCCGAAGTCGAGGAGACGGAGGCGGTGCCGCACCATCCTGTCGGTGATGTACCCGGCGTCCTCGCGCTCGCCGATGGTCTGGAGGGAGCCGTCGATGGCGCGGAGCGCGGCGTCGCGTTCCAGCCCGCGAAGCTCCGCCACCATGTCCTCGGAGTGATCGCAGCCGCACGGGCAGCCGCCGTAGCCCATGCCCGAACCGGAACCAGGCTGGCCCTGAGCCGAGCCGGGCGCGCTCTCTTCGTTCTGGAAGTCGATCGGATAGGTGACCATGACCTTGCCACCCTCCGGCTCTGGGAAGCTGAGCGTGCGGTATACGCCCAGCACACAGTCCGACACGGGCTTGTCCGTCATCGTGCCGCCAGCACTCGATGCCGATTCGACGGCACCGCTGGCACTGATGATGAACCGGACGCTCACGGTGCCCTTCAGCGTTGGGTCCCGCTTCAGACCCTGCTCGTAGCAGGCGCGAAGGCGCGGGAAGTTCGCCCGGATGATGCGCTTGATGATCTCGGGAGGGAGGCGACCTTTGATGTCGGTCCCCGTCTCGATCATCTTGACGGTCCTGGTCTTGGTGACCGACGTCTTGGACGCGTCGTCCACGGATGCGGGGGCCGGGAGCGCGGACGCGGATGCGAGGCTCGTCTGCGAAACGGACGCAGACGGTGGGTCCTCGCGAATTTCGGTCTTCTTGTTGCAGCCAATCACGCAGAGCAGCGTGAGAGCGAGCGGCGCACCGCGGCGGGCGTTCACCGCGGTATCGTCGCAAGTCGCGCGGGCCCGTCAACGGGGCTAGACGCGTGCGGGAAGCGCCGCGAAGATGCGAAACCCAAAAGAATGCGCCCACCCCGTTCGCGCGAGGACAAGTCCGCGCTGGCCGCCTTCTTCGAGCGCTGGGACCGCGACGGAGATGGGACCATCTCCGCGGGCGAAATCCGCACCGGCCTCAAGGCCATGGGGATGGACATCGACGATCAGGTGATCGGACGGATCGTCGCCGAGTGCGACACCGACGGGAACGGTGTGATCGACTACGAGGAGTTCGCGAGAGCGTTCGGCAAGGGCGTCGGCATCGCCGCGTATGATCTCGAGGCGCTCGGCGTCGTCCCCGCGTTCCCGTACGACCTCTCGAGGCGCGCGCGCATCGTCCGGTGGGCGATGCGCGCGCTCTCGCTGCTCCCCTACGCGAGTGACGGCGTCCGCTTCGTCGCGCTCTTGGGGCGCCACGATCTGAGCGCGTGGCATGCGTCGGTCGAGCGCGTGTTCGGGAAGGAGACCCGCTACGCCACATTCAAGAAGTTCGGCGCGTTCGGCCCGCGAACGTTTCTGCTGCGCGATGCCGCGATGATCGACCGCGCGCTCCGGCACCCCGAGATCTACGCGCGGGCCGAGCTCGCGACCTTCCGGCCCTTCAACGTCCACTCGATCCTCGGCTCCGGATCCGGCGAGAAGTGGCTCCGCTATCGCGTTCACTTCAACCCCTACTTCTCCGAAGGATATCGGGACGACCTGCCCGCCCTACGCGCGCTCGTGACGGAGCGGATGGCCACGTGGAAGGCGCGCGGCGAGATCGCGCTGATGTCGGAGCTGCTCCGGATCATCGTCGAAGTGCGCGGGCACATCCTCTTCGGGGTGCGCTTCGGCTGCTACGCCGAGGGACCGGACAACTTCGCCGAGCTCGTGGACCGCGTCCTGACGCCGCCGTCGTTTCCGTTCGGCGGCGATGGCGCGGCGACGAATCGCTTCCACGGTCGCCTGACCGAGGCACTCTCGCAGTGCGAGAAGGCGGGCTCGGTCGGCCTCGTGTGCAAGACGCTCCGCGCCTCGGGCGAGATGACGGAAGCAGAGGCGCTTCAGAACGCCTCCGTCTATCTGCTCGCGCAAGCGCCGACGATGGTCATCTTCTGGATCGTGTATCGCATCGCGCGAGAGGGACGTGCAGCGGCGCTCCGAGCCGACAAGACCGCCCTCCTTCGCGCCATCAAGGAGGAGCTCCGGCTCCATCCCGGCGTGCCGACCCTGTTCTCGCGCATCGCGAAGGTCGACGACGTGAACCACGACGTTCGGATCCCCGCGGGCTCGACGGTGTACGTGTCCCCCTCGTACGTGCACCGCAATCCGGCCGCCTGGACCGACGCCGAGAGGTTCGACCCCGATCGCTGGTCGTTCGAGCGCGACGATCCGCAGGAGCTGACGAAGCCCTTCACCGACGGTCGCGACGCAGCCTCGCGACCTCATGGCTGCCCCGTCCAGCACGGCGACGACGGCCGAATCGCGCCGCGGTTCATCCCCTTCGGCGGCGGGCAGCACAAGTGTCAGGGGCGCAACTTCGCGGTGGAGGAGATCGCTGCGGTGGTCGAGACGATCCTCGCGCACGTCGACCTCGAGGTGGCGCGCGACGACGGTCTGCTCGATCGCCCACTCGCCGAACAGCTCGCGATGCACGTGTACGCGAGACCGACGAACGACGTGACGCTGCGGGTACGCGTGCGGGAGTAGGGGGAACGCCCTCGGCCGCTCGAGCGCCAGGCGAGCGCACAGCCGGGAGCGTGCAATGGCAGAAGGGCACTCAAGACTTGCCGCCGCGGCGCCCCTTCGGCGGCGGACGGAGGCTCGTCTCCACGTGGTCCATGAACGCGCGCACGCGTCTCGTGCTTCGCAGCTCACGCAGCGTCAGGAGCCATACGTCGCGCGAGAACGCGGGCTCGATCGGCCCGATGCGCTCGAGTGACGGATCGGCGTCGCCGTCGAAGCACGCGAGGAAGTGGACGCCGAGCCCCGCGGCCACCGCGGCGTGCCGGCCGAGCGAGCTCGTGTCCAACCGTATCGCGGTGCGCGCGCCCGGTGCGTTCTCCGCAAGCCATTGGTCGAGCCAGCGCATGTCGAGGCGCTCGTCCCAGTTGAGCCACGGATACGCCGCGTAGGGCGCCTTTTTGCCGACGCGAGCGACCAGCTTCTTGCTGGCATAAACCGCGAAGTCGACCCTCGCGACCTTGCGCCCGACGAGATGCTCCGGCGGCTTTCCGGTGAGGCGCAGCACGACGTCGGCCTGCCTGCGGGTGAGTGACACCTCGTCGTCGGTGGTCGAGACCGTCAACGACACGCTCGGGTAGCGCGCGAGGAACGAGGAGAAGAGCTCGTGGTAGCCGCGAAAGAGCATGTCCATCGTCGACACGCGCAGCGCGCCCTCGAGCTCCGCGTCGCGCCCGAGCACCCGGCCCTCGGCGGCCAGCACCTCTGCCTCCATCCGCTCTGCCACGTCGGCGAGATCCTGACCTGCGCCGGTAGCCATGTAGCCGTCGGGCGTGCGATCGAAGAGTCGGACGCCGAGGGTCCGCTCGATCTCGTCGAGCCGACGACCGACCGTGGTGTGTCTGACCGAGAGCTTCGACGCGGCGCCGCTCAGCGTGCGCTCACGCGCGAGCGCGAGGACGTAGCGTAGGTCGTCCCACTGCACCTGTGCATGCTCGCACATCGCGTGCACGAATCAACACATTGAAGGAGCGCCAGCGCACACCAAGAGTGAGCGCCATGCGACCCGCCCACGTCCTCTTCGCGTTCGCCGTCCTGCTCTCCGCACCGCGCGACGCGTCAGCGCAGACCGAGGAGTCCGACCCAAATTACCGACGACACTTCGTCGGAAGCTCGCTGTTCGTCCTCGTGAACCTGGTGCCGCTGAAGGATCCTCCGTCGTTCTTTCAACTGAACTACGGGTACCGAGTGACGCCGAGGGACGTCGTGTCGCTCGAAGCGATCACGTGGAAGTACTACGCGCCGCTCGGCATCCCCTGGGGCGGTTCGTACGGAGCGGCGGAGGAGGCCTTTCCCGGCGCGGTGCGAGCGTACGGCGTCGGCGTCGTGTATCAGCGGTTCCTCTGGAAGGGCCTCTACGCCGCGCTGCACGCGATGCCCATGCGTCAAATCTTCTTCGATGCGTCGGGCGAGACGATTGGAAGCGGGTTCCAGCTGTTCGTCACGCTGCGCGCCGGTTATCACGTGGAGCTGTTCTCGAACCGCTTCTTCGTCGAGCCGTCGATCGCGGCGACCTATTGGCCGATCAACACGAGCCTTCCGCAGACTTTTCAGCAGAAGGAAGACAAGTGGCCGAACTACTTCCTCTGGGAGCCCGGGGCTCACGTGGGCGTGAAGCTGTGATCCGGGCCTAGAACGCGATCGCGAAGCTCCCACCGACGAGCGACGGGCCGAGCAGCGGCACCATCGAGATCTCCGGGGGCGCCGCAGCAGGGGTCGGCTTCTCCTTCTCGCGTGGCAGCGCGTCGCGCATCGGGGCGACGGGGCGGTCGAGCGCCCAGAGGAAGATCGCCGACACCGCCAGGACCGCGCCGGTCCCGAGCGCGACGAACGACATCGTGCGGTAGCGATCGCGCGCGTCGCGGAGTGACTCGTACTGCGAGAGGCGCTCCGGCGTGATGTTGCCACGTGCGCGCTCGTCGTCGATGTCCTGCGCCTTACCCTGTCGGTGGAGCGTCAGGCCGACGAACACGCCGCCCGCGACGAACGCGGCCGCGCCGACGCCGAGCACGACGTACGAGACCTTGCGCTGCGTCGAGCTGACCAGCGTGGGCTCGACGTCGTGCGTCTCGCCGCGGACCACGTCGACCTCGCGCGTCCAGGCCAGATTTCCGTTCTTCATCACGGCGACGAAGTGTCGGCCGTGTGGGAGCGCGATCGCCGAGTGCAGCGGCGCGACGCCGATCAAGCGGCCGTCGATGCTGATCTCGGCGCCGTCCTCCGCGCGGACGTTCAGCGACGCAGGCTTCTCTTCGAGCGGCAGATCGAGCGCCACGAGGCCGCCGTCGAGCACCTGGATCTCGCGGCGCGCGGGCTGGTGTCCCTTGGCGTCGACCACGACGACGTGCTTCCCGGGCTTCACGTCGCCGACATAAGGCGCCTCGGTCGCCGCCGCGCCGTCGAGCGAGACCTGCGCGCCCGGCGTGGGCGTCGTCACCATGAGCCGCGCGGGCAGCTTCTGCGGCGCGACCTCCGGCGCCTGCGCAGGAGCCTGCGCCTTCTGCTTGTCGAGGAGCGGCTCGAGCTCCGACAGCGCAGCCACCGCGTCGGCGCGGCGTCCGCCGGTCTGCACCTCCGCGACGTACTTGCGGAACGCCTCGACGGCCTTGGTCAGACGCTTCAGCGCGTGGTCGACGAAGTACTGGCGGCGCTCGGCCTGCGCGTAGGAGAACAAGATCGCCGGCTTGGGCGTGAGCTTGTACGCCTCGTCGAACGCCTGCGCGGCGGCCGCGAACTGGCCGATGGCGTAGAACTGCGCGCCGGCGTTGAAGAGCGCCTTGGCCTGCTCGGTCTGCGCCGGGGTCTGCGCGTGCGCGACCGAGGCGAGCGGCTGGGCCGCGAGCACCGCTGCGAGGCACGCGGCGAGACAACGTGCTCGCCCTCGACTGCTGGCTGCGAAGAGCGCCATCATTTCTGTCGCGGCTCCCCGAGGTGGAGGATCACGCGGTTCGCGTCGCCGATCGCGAGATCCACGATCCCGTCGCCGTCGAGGTCTCCGGCCGCGATCGAGATGCCGCCGCGGAGGCCGGGGAGGCGCATCGCGGTCAGCGTGCGCGCGGGTCCCTGCGCGAGGAAGACTCCTTGATCGGTGACGATCCCGATCTCGCGCGCGGCGTCGAGATCGGCCTGGAAGAGCGCGATCCCGCGCGGGGCGCCGGCGCCCTCCGGGAGCGCGAGGATCGCCGGCGCAGCCATGTCGAACGTGCCGTCCCCCTTCCCCCAGGCGACGAACACGGTCGGTACGTCCGCGGGCGTCCTGACCTGAGGATCGATCAGCAACACGGCGTCCACGTTGCCGTCGCCGTCGATGTCGGCGAGCTGCACGTCGGAGGACGGACGCGCGGTCCCGACGTTCGCCAGCGCGCCGGTCCACTTCGGCTCGAGGACCGGCCCTTCGCCGCCGGGCACCGCCTTTGCGACGAGCAGCGTCGGGTGCGAGCCGGCCGTGACTCCTGCGCCGAGCATCACCACCTCGGCCTTGCCGTCGTGATCGAGATCCGCAGTGCGCAGCCACGCAGTCACCGCGTAGCGCGCCTCCGAGCTCTGGTCGGCGATGCCGATGGTGATCGTGTCGAGGCGCTTGCTCAGCTCGGGAGGCGAGAAGCGCGCACCGCCCTGCCCCTTCGAGAGCCAGAGACGCAGGCCGGCGGGATCGAGCTCGCGCTCGCCGCGGTCGAAGGCGGCGATCGCGATGTCTGGGTTCTTGTCGCCGTCGACGTCGCCCACCGTGACGGCGAACGCGATGGTCTGCACGAGCTTTCCCATGAGCTCGTCGGCGACACCGATCGGCGAGAGCAGCTGTCGCTCGCCGTTCCCCTCCAGCACCGCGATACGGTCGCCACCGTCCTGCGCGGTGAACACCAGCCCCATCGCCTCGATCGCGTGGAAGCCGGCGAACTTCCCGGCCATCGCTTGATGGATGTTGGGGAACACACCCATGCGGAACGGTGTCTCCGGCGGGCTCATCACGCGCCCGTACGCGACCGAGAACCCGTCGAGCAGCTTGCCACCGACATCGGTCGCGATGCCGCGCTCGGTGAAGCCGATGTCGAGGACGAGGTCCCCGTCGAAGTCGCCGACCGCGAGCTTCGACACGGGGCCATCGGTCGACACCTTCGAGGGGTTGAACAAGCCGAACGGCGTGCCGTTGTAGAAATCGAAGTCGGGTCCGCCGTTCGATCCGGCCGCGACGTCGACGAGCTGGTTGGCGTTGAAATCGCCGACGACCGCCGTCGTCCATTCCCCGGTCTCGCGCGCTGCGAGCGTGCGCCCCGAGAAGAGCATCCGCGGGCCCGTCGCGTCGCTGACGTCAGCGAGCTTCCGCACCTCGAAGAGCTGGTTCGGCAGGACGAAGATCTGACCGTCCGCGCGCGCTCCGTACTTCGACACGGCGAGCGGCGCCGCGCACTTCCCCGCGACGAACCGTCCGGGTGCGGGCGCCGCGTAGTCGAAGAACTCGCAGGAGACACGTGCCGCGCCGTTGCCTCCCGTCAGATCGGGCTTGGGCGCGAAGGTGCCGTCACCCCGGCCGAATGCGATCCACGCGCTCGTCGTGCCCTGGACCAAGAGGTCGACGTGCTTGTCGCCGTTCAGGTCGATGGCGAGCGGCTCACGGACGATCTTCTCCCCGATGATGAGCGGACGCTTGGGCATCGCCATGGGAGCGGCGCGCCAGTAGTTGTCGGCGCCGCACAGCTCCGCGAGCGAGATCGTGTCGTCGCCCTTCCACGCCCAGAGGAGCTCGTCGCACGTCGTGGCCTCCGAGACGTTCGCAGCGACCGGATCGCCGAGCAAGTCGAGCGGGCTGCGGTCGAGGCCGGAGAGCGGGAGATCGAACGGGCTCCCGCCCATGCCGCTCGCGGTCGCGCCCGGGATGATCAGGCGCCCGAGGGGAGGCACCTCGGCGAGGACCACCGGCGACTGGCCGAACGGGATCGCGACGCCGAAGACGCGCACGATGCGCGCCGTCGATCCTGGCGGGAACGGGAAGCGCGCGAACGCGACCGGCGCGAGCACCCGCTCCTGCGTGCCGAGCATGACGTTCACGCCGGCGTCGAACGAGCTGAAGACGACGTCGAGGAGCCCGTCGCCGTCGACGTCGAACATCGTGGGCGTGAGCGCGGTCGCGCGGATGGGGAACACGCTCGCCGGCGGCCGCGTGACGTCGTCGAAGAAATGGATTCGGGGCGTCGTCCGTCCGTTCTCGTCGGGGCGCGCGCTCGCCATCACGTCACCGACGCCGTCGCCGTCGAAGTCCCCGATCTGGAGCCGGAACGCGTTGGCCTCGAAGGAGTGCGACGCGGCAGACGCGAAGGCTCCCGTCGGCTCGCGACACACGCCGTCGGCACCGCACGACCACCCGGTCGGGCACGCTTTCCCCGCCGAGCAGTCGAACCGACAGGCGTTCGCCTCGCCGGCCTTGCGACAACGTGCGCCGTCCTTGTCGAAGGTGTCGCACTCCTCGCCCGCTTCGAGGACGCCGTTGCCGCACGCGTTCGCCGACACCTGCGGCAGCTCCGCGCAGCTCGCGGACACGAGCAGCGCGAGGAGGAACGTCGCGGGGGAGTGCTTCAAAACGGGCTCTCCAGATCCTTCGAGAGCGGACCCTTGGTCTTCGGCGGAGCGCCCACGGGAACCAGCGTCACGCTCACCTTGTCGCCGTCGCGGGGCAGGAGCTTCGTCGTCTTCGGCGTGAACCCAGGCGCCTTGAGCGTGACCTCCACCGACGAGGACGTCACGGGGAACGCGATCGGGGCGCCGGCCACGCCGACCTTCGTCTCGCCGACGAAGACCTCGGCGCCCTTCGGCTTCGTGTCGAACGTGACGGTCACCGAGGCGGGGGCCGACGGCTGCACGGTCGCGGTCGTGGTCACGGTCGTGGTCGTGGAAGCCACCGCGACGGTCGGCGCGGCGATGGCCGTCGATGGACGCGGAGCCACGGCCGGCGTGGCAGGCACCTCACGGTTCGCGGCGAGGGCGAGGACGCCACCCACGACGGCGAGGACGCCGACCACCGCGGCGACGAGGAGCGGGGCGCGCCCGCGCGGGCTCGGCGCAGCCTCCCCCATGGTGAGATCGGTGATCGCGATCTGGGTCCCCGCCGGTCCGATCGCGTCCGCGGACTGCGGCAGCGCGGGGAGCTTCGACAGATCCATCCCGGCTTCGGTCGCCGCGCGTTCGAGCGCACCGAGCGCGTCGACGAGCGTCTGCGGGCGATCGTTCGGATCCTTCGCGAGCATCTTCAGGAGCGGCCCGTCGAGCCGCGGCGGGTACCCGAACTCCGAGAGCTTCGGCGGCGCCACGGTGATGTGTCGCATCATCACGTCCATGCTGCTCTCGCCGTCGAAGGGCATCCGCCCGGTGAGCACGCGATGGATCATGACGCCGAACGCGTAGACGTCGGTGCGATGGTCGACGCCGACGCCGCGGCACTGCTCGGGCGACATGTAATAGGGCGTGCCCATCTGCGTGCCGGTGCGCGTCTTGTGCTGCCCCTCCTCGCTCGAGACCAACTTCGCGATGCCGAAGTCGAGGAGCTTCGGGAAGAACGGCCCGTCCTCCTGCGCGACCAGGAAGACGTTCTCCGGCTTGAGGTCGCGATGCACGATCCCGGCGCGGTGCGCGGCGTCGAGCGCCTTGGCGATGCCGCGCAGGATCGGCAACGCCGAGGTGAGATCGAGGCGACCGACCTTCTCGAGGTGGTCGTTGAAGGGGAGCCCTTCGAGGAGCTCCATCACGTAGTACTGGCGACCATCCGGCAGCTGCCCGAACGAGAAAACGTCGATGATGTTGCGGTGACGGATCTGGTTGACCGCGCGCGCCTCGGACGTGAAGCGCGACACCATCTCCGTGCTCGACGAGAAGGTGCGGTTCAACACTTTCACCGCGGCCGTCTTGCCGATCAGCGGGTGCGTGGCGCGGTACACGGCGCC